>QIAK01000142.1 GCA_003225515.1 Acidobacteriota bacterium
TCGCTGGAACCGAATTCCTCGATGTGTTTCAGCAGATCGATGCCGACCACTACGACCGCAGTGGCCACATTCCAACTTCGTTCCGAGCCAAGACGGGAGTCTTAGTCCCGGAACTTAATAAGTTTTATCTGGCGGTCCCGCATCATGAAAAACAGGTCGCGGAGCTTCGGGTTTACGATGTTCTTCCTTAGTCCGAAAGCGTGAAAGGTCCCACTGCGAGCAGTGGGACCTCCCCCAACTCAATCTAATCTGATTCGAACTACCGCGTAGGCACTGCTACGTCTGAAACCTCGGCAGCGATTGCCGCTCCCATTTCGCTGGTGCTCGCCTTTCCGCCGATGTCTCGCGTTCGTACATATGAGTTCGCAAGGACCCTGAATATGGCTTGCTCAACCGCGCGAGCCGCCTGCTTTTCGCCAAGGTGCTCCAGCATCATCGCCCCCGACCATATTTGCGCGACCGGGTTTGCGATTCCTTTCCCGGCAATATCAGGAGCGGATCCGTGCACCGGCTCGAACAACGAGGGATATTCCCGCTCCGGATTCAAATTCGCGGAAGGCGCAAGGCCCATGGAGCCGACAACCGCGGCGCCCAGGTCAGACAGAATGTCGCCAAACAGATTCGACCCAACTACAACGTCAAACCAATCCGGATGCGCGACGAAGTGTGCCGTCAGAATGTCAATGTGGAACTGGTCTGCCTTCACGTCCGGATATAGCTTTGAGACCGCGGCAAAACGCTCGTCCCAGAAAGGCATGGCGTAGACAATGCCGTTAGACTTGGTTGCAGACGTGACGTGCTTCTTCCGTGTGCGCGCCAATTCGAACGCATAAGTAATGATGCGGTCGCAGGCGCGGCGCGTGAAGATCGATTCCTGCACGGCCATATCGAACTCGGTATTGCGGTTCATCCGGCCGCCCACTTCGGAATACTCGCCTTCGCTGTTCTCCCGGACGATCACGAAGTCGATTTCTCCCGCCCTACGTCCCGCGAGTGGACTCGCAATACCTTCCAGAAGTCGCGCTGGGCGAAGATTCACATACTCTCTAAACCCGCGGCGGATGGGAATCAGCAGTCCCCATAGCGAAATGTGATCGGCCACGCCGGGATAGCCGACTGCACCCAGATAGATCGCGTCAAACGGACGAAGTTGCTCCATACCGTTTTCCGGCATCATGTGTCCCGTCTTCAAAAAGGTCTCGCAACTCCAGTCGAACTGCTGCCAGGTAAACGACAGGTCAAAACGGCGTCCCGCAGCCTCCAGCACGCGAATGCCTTCAGGCACCACCTCACGACCGATTCCATCGCCTTCGATCACCGCTATCTTGTAGCTTTTCAATTTCCCTCGCAGTCAGCAGCCTGGGTCCAAGAAATCATTTGCTGCACAGCGCGGTCAGCATCCGAACGTCAGATACATCTTCAAGTTTGCGAACCATGTCGATCACCTGATTCGCTTTCGAGGTGGGCCACTCCGCAAATGCGGCACAGCCCAGCAGCTTCTCTGCCACGTCATCGTAGCTCATCGGATTCGCCGGGCTCCCCTTGCCGAAATCTGCGTGCCCGGAAATAACGCGCCCATCCCTCAGGGAGATCTTGAGGATGGTCGTCATCTTGTCATAACCGGCCTTCTCAGCCTCGGAGTCGTTATAGAAGCGAACTCGACTCATCATCTCTTGCACGTCAGGACGATTCGCCACCTCGTCGGTGAACTTCGTCTGATCGGCCTTGCCGTCCAGCAAGAGAATGGCCATACAGAACTCCATGCTGAATTTTGCCTGCAACCCCTTCGTGGGCCGATGATGAATCAATGTGTTCAGCATATTGTGATTCGTACCAACCTCGACTTGCGCTACATCGGCAGCGCGGATGGAATTCGTCCGAATCAAACGAAGAAGTTCTGTCATTCCCGGATGCGTCAGAGATCCAGACGGGAAGGGCTTGATCGAGACGCCCGGGTCCTGAAGCGTCCACGGCTTCCCCAGCCGTTCCGTGATTACTGCCGGATCGTAAGTCCCGCCGTAGGCATGAAAAAATCCACGCTCCGCTTCCAGTATTTGTTCAGCGCCGGTCCACCCGAGGGCGGCAAAGTCGGCCGCCACGACTCCGCTCTCGGTCGCATGACCGGCCTGAAAGGGTTTCATCATAGTGCCGAAGTTTTCACGCAATCCGGCAGCCTGGCTGGCCGCAATCGCAAAGGCTCGAGCCGTGTGAACCACGTCGAGTCCTTTCAGACGGGCGCAGGCCGATGTGCCACCGAAAACGCCGCATGTACCCGTGGAGTGAAACCCGTCTTCATAGTGACGGGGCGAGATGGCTTCGGCGATTTTGCACTCCACCTCCACACCAACCTGGTACGCAACGAGCAAGTCTTTTCCGCTCATGTTTCCAACCTCCGCTGTCGCCAATGCGGCGGGAAGTACGCAGACCGTTGGATGCACGAGCAGGCCGTACACGCGATCCTTCGCCGAGGCGAGCTGCGTGTCGTCGTAGTCGTCAACGTGAATAGAGATGCCATTAGCGAGTGCGGCAAAACGCGCAGGCATCTTTACGCCAAAACCCAACACAGAAGCGCCACCCGACCCGCAGCCCAAACTCTTCATGTATTTTTGGACCAGCCCGGCCGTTTCCGCTTTGGAACCACTCAGGGCGAGTCCAAGTCCATCGAGGATCGACTTCTTGCCGAGTTCAATCGTCTCGTTTGGGATGTCCGACAATTGCGTCTTGACGACGAACTCCGCCACTCTCGCCGTAAGCTTTTCAACTTTGGGGAAGCTCGCTTCCTTGCAGGGATGATCAACTCCTGTGCTCGCCATAGCACAGTCTTTGGAGCCTGAGAGACCAAGCGTGGCAGCGGCTCCGGTGGCAGTCTTCAGGAAATCTCTTCGTTGCATAAGTCTCGATTCGTTGACCCTAAGTGTCGTGACGCGGCGGGATTTCGAACGCGCCGATTCATTTCAGTTCGTTGTTGAATATGTGGCAATCCTTTATCACGAACTTCACGCGTTCAAGCTCCGCGAAGCAGGCGTCTGGGTGCTGACGGTCGCGCAAGTTAATAGCAGGAACGCAAGAATCTTGTTGATCATGGCGGGACATCAATGCTGGCTGCTCAACATTAACACCGCATGAAGACGAGATGAAATGTTGTTCAGGATGCGGCCGGTGAGACAGGCTGGGCCGAGTTCCCAAGAGACCCGATAGCCCTGCGATTCTGAACGAGTTTTCATGTGGAGTTCCGTCATGCTTTGACAAAAATAGCACTATACTTGTCCGGCGGGAAACCATGCGGCTCCTACTGGTCGAGGACGAGAAGAAAGTATCGAGCTTCGTCGCCCGCGGGCTGGCTGAAGAACGGTTCGCTGTCGATGTAGCGCCGGACGGCCAGTCCGGGTTAGAGCTTGCCACGACTTACCACTACGATTTGGTGATCCTCGATCTGATGCTTCCGAAGCTGGACGGCAGCGAAGTTCTTCGACGGATTCGAACCCAGAATGCTCAAGTACCAGTCCTGATCCTCACCGCGCGCGACACGGTTGCCGACAAAGTCGGCAATTTTGAAGCCGGAGCAGACGACTACCTGACCAAGCCGTTCGCCTTTGCCGAATTGCTGGTTCGCGTGAAGGCGCTCCTCCGGCGTGGGCCGGTGAGCCGCAGTAGTGTCGTTCGAGTGGGTGATTTGGAGTTGGATCGGCTCTCGCAGCTGGTAAGACGCTCGGGAAGGCGCATCGACCTGACGTCTAAGGAGTATTCGCTGCTGGAATATCTCATCTCCAATGCGGGCCGTGTTCTTTCACGAACCATGATCGTCGAACATGTGTGGGACCAGAGTTTCAACGGCGTTACAAACATTGTCGATGTCTACGTCCGCCATTTGCGCATCAAGGTCGATGATCCTTTCGAACAAAAGCTGATACGGACCGTACGGGGTGTGGGATACACAGTTATCCAGGGAACACCGCAGTGAATTTCCGTTCGCTTCGCTTCCGCATGACCGCGTGGTATGCCGGGCTCCTTGTTGGCGCCTTGTTGGCATTTGGAGTGTCGGTTTACTTAGGCCTCGAAGGCTATCTGGATTGGACGTTGCAGGCCATGCTCGCGTCCGAATGCCGAACAATCGGAACAGAATTGCTGTCCCAGCTTCCTGGCAAGAACAGGGGCTGGCTCGAGACGGAGATCAACGAGGCCTATGCACCCGAGGTGAATGCACGCTTTATCCGCGTCAATCGGGAACGAATGGGCGTCATCTACATTTCGCGTGCGCCTAAGGATGGTGCCTTCGATCCGTCTCAGATCCCCTCGCCCGGCGGAAGGAACGACGGTGCCCGCCGGATTCGTCTCGAGAACGGACAGCAGTTGCTCATCAATGCGATGAGGTTCACCACTCCGGACGGAAGCCAGTTCCTGGTGGAGAGCGGGATTCCTTACCAGCGGATCCAGGTGGTACTTCATGGATTGCTGTTGACTCTTGCCATCTACACTCCATTCGTCGTCTTTCTCGCGATCGGCGGCGGCTACTGGCTGATGCGGAGATCGCTGCGCCCCGTGGACGAGATTACGGAAAGAGCCGAGGGAATCACCTCCAGCAATCTCAGTGAACGTCTACCGGTGATTCGGACAGGAGATGAACTGGAACGTTTATCCGTCGCTCTGAACCGTATGATTGCCCGTCTGGAAGATGCTTTCCAGCATATCAATCGTTTTTCCGCCGATGCTTCTCATGAATTGCGCACGCCGTTGACCATTCTTCAACTGGAACTTGAGGGAATTGTCAACAACCACTCTCTGAGCGGCTCGCTCGAAGAACAGATTGTCAGCGCCCTGGAAGAGACGCATCGGATGTCCAGAATCGTCGAGAGTCTGCTCACGATTTCGCGTCTGGATGCTGGAGAGGCTAAGCTTGATCGATCGCGCCTGGATCTAAGTGGTCTCGCGACTTCCACCGCGGATGAGATGAGAGTCCTAGCGCAGGAAAAGTCCATTTTATTGCGTACTTCCACCGAGGAAAACGTCTGCGTACAAGGGGACCGCACTCGCCTGCAGCAAGTCATTGCGAATCTCATGGACAATGCCATTAAGTACACTCAGGAAGGCGGTGCGGTTGAGGTCAGCGTCCAGAACCAGGGCGGCAAGGCCGTACTCGAGGTAGTTGACAACGGGGTAGGGATACCTGCGACAGCGATTGGTCACGTCTTCGAGCGATTCTATCGCGTGGACAAGGCGCGCTCTCGCGCCTCCGGCGGGGCGGGCCTCGGCCTTTCCATTGCCAAGTCAATTTGTGGCGCCCATAGCGGCGAGATTAGCGTTTCGAGCGAAGAGGGACGAGGTAGTTGCTTCCGTGTCGAACTTCCTCTCAGCGCCATTTGTGACAGCACTGAACCGGCCACGTTGCTTCGAAAGGTGACTCCCTGAGCGCCACCACTCCCCCGCCTGTCGTGCTTGATCGGGGGCCTGCGCGTTCGCCACGTCCGACCTCAGTGCGTTGGCAAATGATGGTCCTGGTGACGTTGACCAGCGTTTTGACGTACCTTGATCGCCTCAACATTGGCATTGCCGGCCAGTTCCTTCGGGAAGAGTATTCACTCTCGCTAAAGACCATGGGGTGGGTCCTCGGTTCCTTCCTCTTCGGCTACTCCATCACGCAAATCCCGGGTGGATACTTGTCCGACCGGTTTGGGCCGCGAAGAGTCATGATTGTTGCTATCGCATGGTGGTCCGTTCTTACGGCGGCGACGGCGATCGCACCCCGTCTCCCCGTCGCTCGATGGTTCGGGGTAGCGTGGTCGATCGCTATGGTTCGAATTCTGATCGGCATCGGTGAAGCTCCGAGCTCCCCCAGCTACACCAAGGTCGTGGCGAACTGGATGGGTCACAAGCGTCGAGGACTGGGTAGCAGCTTCAATCTGTTCGGTATCGGCCTGGGTGGCACGATCACGCCCGTGTTGATTACGTTCATCATGCGGCATTGGGGATGGCGCGCCGCTTTCTACTGTTGTGGCGCCTTGGGCGTCCTTGTTGCGCTGGCATGGAATTTCTTCGCCACTGATCGCCCCGAGCAGCACCCTCTCGTGAATCAGGCGGAGATCGAACTCATTGGTCGCCGCCACTCCTATGAACCAGGAGCGAAGATTCATGTGCCTTGGGGACGCATCCTCGCGAATCGATCGGTGATCGCGCTGGTTGCCGGATACGCCTGCCAGGGATTCCCCATTTATTTTTTCCACACGTGGCTTTTCATCTATCTAGTGCAAGTGCGCGGCTTCTCCCTGATGCAGGGCGGGTTCTACGGCGCTACACCTTACGTCGCGATTGCCGTGATGTCGCTTTTTGGGGGAATATTTTCCGACTTTGCCGTTCGAGCGTTGGGCAAACCGATGGGGCAGCGAGTTGCCGTGTGGCTTGGGATGTTTTCCTCGGCCGCATTGATGTGGGCTGGTGCTCATGCACCGAACAAAGTCAGCGCTATCCTGCTTCTGGCAGCGGCCGCAGGCTGCAACATGTTCGCCTCGGTTACGTTCTGGGCCGCGTGCATTGATCTTGGACAACAGTGTTCCGGGTCGGTGGCGGGACTCATGAACACGTTCGGCAACCTGGCA
>QIAK01000597.1 GCA_003225515.1 Acidobacteriota bacterium
ACCAGCCCTGTCGACATGAACAAGAGGGGCATTCCGACAAACAATGCGAGCCACTCAAAAAGAGGGATTGATGCGATCCTGGTTCTCACCAGGAACTCCGGCAAAAGTTGTTCTAGAGCAGGTGTGCTCAGCTCATGAAACACCGCGGGGATCGAAGCCAGCGTCTTTCCCGAGAAAAGCCAGACTTTGCCCAGTTTTCCACGATCTACTCGTTCAACGATGATGTCGAGCGTCCCGTCAGCAGTCGCGATCGTGCCAACCACGTCCTGATCGGGCCTGAGAGGATCCGGCGCCGACCCTTCCGGCAGATCGCTGATCTCGTTGAGTTTTGCGGGAAGACGACGATCCAACACCACGCCAAGTTGATGCCCTAAGACAGCGGCATCTTCGCCACGTAGCGAAGTATTCAAATAGAGCGCGGCTATATCCGTATAGGAGTCTCGCGGCCCAGTCTGTCTTTGGGGGGCTCAGGCTGTGGTGCGTTGGGTGCGGGGTTGGGGGCAGCCGTAGTCTGGGACCAAATCGCCGGCGCGGCAAGTAGCAGCACACAGCAGAAGACAACCGGCAGACTGCGCCTCATGGCGGATCTGGCGCTGTTTCGACGATCTCGAGAAGCGCCAACAGAAGACGCAATCTCCGCGCGAATAGTAGAGACCTCGCAGATGTCGCAGCCCATCTGAAGACCGTAAGACGCAGTGTGATGTTGAAGTACTGCCAGAATTAACAGAATGATCGCTGGTAGTACGAGTTAGGCATATGGAGTTCGGAGTTCTACGAGCGCGGTCTTGTTCTCGGCGCCGCCCATTCTCGGCGAGCTGAATCGCACCTGATCTGTAGATTTTGACAGCTGACAACGTGAATGGGCGTTCCTAGAATTAGCTTGGTAACCCGGTGCACTGTAGCGGTCTGCACGCTTTATCTGGCTGTCTGCACTTCTGTCGAATTCGAAGCACCTTCCGCCATGCGGATTTATTGCGCCAGGTGGAGGGCAAGACACGGGAGCAAAGGTGAAAATCGTCACTTCAAAATTACGGGTGTTTTTAGCCATCATCTGCGCTTTCACGGTCGCGCCTGGAAATACCTTCGCATATCTATCACAGTCGCAGCAGGAGCCCGCATCTCCGGCGACAAACCTGACGTCGAAAGTTCCGCCAGACCAACTCGACTCTCTGGTCGCTCCGATCGCCCTTTATCCAGATCCCTTATTGGCGCAGACGCTGGCGGCCTCAACCTATCCTCTGGAAATCATTCAACTGCAACAGTGGTTGGAGCAGAATAAAACTCTGAAGGACAAGGCTCTGGCCGACGCCGTGGCGAAGCAAAGTTGGGATCCAAGTGTGCAGGCGCTAGCCGCACTGCCGGATGTGGTGAAACGGCTGGCAAATGACATCCAATGGACTGCCGATCTGGGCAATGCATTCCTGGCTCAGCAGGGCGATGTGATGGAAGCTGTGCAGCGCATGCGCAAGAAAGCACAAGATAAAGGCAATCTGAAGTCGACCGAACAGCAACAAGTACAAACGAAGGTGATCGACAATGAAAGTGTCATCGTAGTCGATCAGGCGAATCCGCAGATCGTATATGTACCTTCTTATGATCCGGTCGTAGTCTACGGTCCCCCACTTTACCCCTATCCGCCTATCTATTATCCGCCGGCCGGCTACTATGCCGCGGGTGTGGCGATTTCTTTCGGAGTTGGAGTGATGATGGGGGCGTTCTGGAGCGGCGGTTGGGGTTGGGGATGTGGGTGGGGTGGTAACAATGTTTACATCAACAACAACAATAATTTCAATCGCAACTCAAACATAAATCGCGGCAACCGGAACAATATCGGCAATGGTAATCGCAATAACATCGGTGGCGGAAACCGACCCTCAACATTACCAGCGCGCGGTGGAGGAAATGGTCGCAGCCAATGGCAACACAATCCGGAACATCGCGGCGGCGCACCATATCGAGACCGCTCGACCGCCGACCGGTTTGGCGGTAGCGCCCGTGGTGATTCATTGGCCAAACGCCAAGGCAGCGCACGGCAACAAATCGGGCGTCAGGGCGGGAATCTGGCCAGCAATCGAGGTGGCGGAGTTGGGGTCAGCAATCGGGCCAGCGCTCCAGGACTGGGCAACCGCTCCGGTGGACCCGATCGCATCGGCAGTCGTGATCTCTCGCGGAGCGGCGGGGGAAATAGGGATGCATTCGGTGGTGGTTCTCGAGGGTACAACGGATCGAGCGCCCGCTCGGGGAGTAGCCGTGGTTCTTCCAGCATGGGGTCTCGTAGTGGAGGCGGAGGTTTCAGCCGCGGTGGTGGCGGACGGCGACGATA
>QIAK01000598.1 GCA_003225515.1 Acidobacteriota bacterium
TACGCCGGCATTAGCTCTCGAATCTCTCTCGGTTCTTCACCTAGCCACTCGGGGTTCTCGGCAGTGCTATCAAAAATTGATGACGTCTTAAACGGTTCGAAGCGACCGTTCGCCGCGGCCTGACAGGTTTTCGCAAGCAATGCTTCGCGCTCGCCATTGGTGAGCGGATGAAACGATTCAATCGCTGCGAATGCCTGGTCCAGAATCTCCATGCTGTCAATGCCGGTGATGACGACAGATGTCGGCAGGCTCAGCGCATAACGGAGGCACTCGGCCGCGGTGATTTTTCCACTCTTCAACAGGACGCCGCTCCCCATGCTCTTCATGCCGAGCACTGCGATGCCTTCCGACAGCGCCACCGGCAGGACCTGCTTTTCGAAGCTGCGGAAATGCGCGTCCATCACGTTCAGCGGCATCTGCACCGTATCGAAATGAAAATTGTGTCTCGCGGCAACCTCCAGCATGTAGAGATGGATGTGAGGGTCTTTATGGCCGGTGAAACCGATGTAACGCACTTTGCCGGCCTTCTTTGCTTCCAGCACGGCTTCCTGCGCGCCATTCTCGGCAAAAATGCGGTCGGGATCGTCAAAGCGGATAATCTCGTGGTGCTGGATCAGGTCGAGGTGATCAGTCTGTAAGCGCTGCAAAGATTCATTGATCTGCTTGGTCGCTTCTTCCTTGGTGCGGCCATCGAGCTTAGTCATGAGAAAAACCTTTTGCCGATAGCCATCTTTCAGCGCTTTGCCCATGCGGATTTCGCTTTGACCTTTGTTGTAGTCCCATGAGTTGTCCATAAAGTTGATTCCGCCATCGATGGCGGCGCGAATGAGCTTAATGCTGTCATCATCGCTAAGCTTGGTCTGGCCGATGTGGAACCCGCCCATGCCAATGGCGGAAACGCGCTCGCCTGTCCTCCCCAGTGTTCGATAGATCATGGGGTCTCCTTCCTTCTTTCCTGGGTCTCCGCCTGAATTCGATTGCCTTCCTGTAGCAAAGCTGGGGGCGAGACCTCGGGCGCCACGAGCGGCTATTCCTGCCAGGGCCACGGCTCTAAGAAAGTCTCTTCTGCGCATGGTGTCTTCTCGCCGATTTCAACTATGCGGCAATCAGGTCTTCATAGCCCCGCGCTGCGATCTCATCCTGGCCAATGGGAACACTTGCCGGCCACGGCTCCTCCACGCCCATAAGCGCCAGAGCGCTGCCAAGCAGTGCCATGTTCTTGGTGAAATTGATCATCTCGCTCATGCGCTGCTGCGGGTCCTGCACGTTCCAGAAGTTATGCATCACAGGTGAAACGCCCGCCAGAAATCCCGCGACAGCCG
>QIAK01000599.1 GCA_003225515.1 Acidobacteriota bacterium
CTGTGCCCAGCTTGGGTTTTACGCCCAGCAATATGCTGGCGCCGCCGGCAATCAGCACTACACCGGTTGCCGCGACGGTCGCTTCAGCCATGGGCACGTTCTTTGACTCTGCATATTGCCCCAGCTGCTTGCGCTGTTTGAGATGGTTGATGCCGTTATAGAGAAAGAATCCGCCAAACACCAGACGGCCAATAAGAAATGCTGCCTTCATGCGACCTGCCTCCATGATGCAAAGTGACCATGATTAGGATTCAGTCTCTCAAATCTGGGTGGCCAGATGAGGTAGTGAAGAACTTTTCGCGCTGCTAATTCCAGCGCTGCTCGACTCGTGCTGCTCTTACTTCTTCTTTGGGGCCTGGTAGGCACTCCCCATGTCCTTGCCAAGCTGGTTGATCATGGCCTTCACAGTGTTGGCTTGGTCTCCGTATGGCGCATATTCAAGATACTTGTTCAGCGCTTCTGTCGTGCCCGGCGGGACGGCATACTTGCCGTGTTCGAGTTGACCTTGTCCGAACAGGATTGAGCCCTTAATGTAATACGCGTCCGCAAGCGTGGGATCAGACGCAATGGCGTGATCGCGTGGTCGCACGCTGCCACGGCTTCCTCGCTGCGCTTTAAGTTGTAGTAGGTCGCGCACAGATTGAAGTAGGGCATCGCAGGATAAGCAGCCGACTCCGCCGCCTGCGTGAAGACGCCAATTGCTTCGTCATATTTCTTAAGCTGCACTAGCAGATGGCCTTCAGCATTCAGCATTTGTCCAAGGCCGACCTTTGTGCGCGGATCGGGCTGGACTTCCAGCATCTTCTGCGCCGCAGCTACTCCGTTCTGGTAGGACTCG
>QIAK01000600.1 GCA_003225515.1 Acidobacteriota bacterium
GCCTTCTTCGCCCGGATACCAGGCTTCGAGGATGGCGGCGGCATGTTCCTGAGCCCAGTTGACCGCGAGGGCGCTGCCGCTGGTGAGAACGACGATGAGCGGCTTTCTGGTGGCGGAGAGAGCTTCGAGAAGTTCTTGTTGAGGACGAGGGAGATCGAGATCGACGCGGTCGCCCCCGAAAAAGCCCGGAGCACTGGTTTCCGATTCTTCGCCTTCGAGTTGACCAGTCAGGCCCACCAGCCACGATCAGATCTGCTTTCTGTACCGCCTCGGTATAATCATTTTTATCTCCCGGTTCGTGCCACACCAGCCGCGCCAACCCTGAGCTGCCTTCCTGCGAACACTCAATTTTGACTGGATAGGCATGACCAGCTTCGAGGTGAACCGTCTTCAATCTTGTCTTGCTCGTGTCGCTGTACAACGATTCGCCAATCAACTGATTGTCGAGCCAGAAATGAAATGCATCTGTCCCGGTAAATCCGATCAGATAGTCGCCACTGGTAGGCGGCGTCAAGGTTCCCGTCCAGCGAACTGAAAAGTCTTGCTTCAACTCCGGGCTAGCCCCATCCGACCACGCGAAGTTGATCTCGCGATCTGTCCGCGTCATCACTGGCGTCTGCTGCTGCGCCTCGGTTCCCGCGCGCAAAGTGCCATGAAAATATTCAGCGGTGAGTCCCGGCTGGCCTGAGTTGTCTTTCAGTGCATCGCCTGGAACTGGTTCAACGGGAGGGCCCGTCAGTGAAGAGCCTTGCGCGTAGATCACGTTGTCAGCCCCGAACCGCTTCTTAATTCCCGCCACAATCGTCACTGGCTGCGACGGTGTGCCGTTATAGTTTCCAAGCAGTGGATCAACGCTGTTCGCGTTCGGACCGATCACAGCTATAGTCTTGTACTTCTTTGACAGCGGCAGCAGATGATCAGAATTCTTTAATAGCACCAGCGTCTCTTGAGCAGCCTTCAGGGCCAATTGACGATGCTCTTCCGAATCGTTGTCCGCCATCGTGATCGTTGAGAACGGAACCTTCTCCGGCGGATCAAACATGCCCAGCTTCATTCGGGCGGTGAATAGGCGTTTTACGGCGCGGTCGATATCTTCATTCGAGAGCAGCCCCGTCTGCGCAGCTTTGAGCACGGCATCTCGCTCCATCGCAATCTGCTGCGCTGGCCAGGCGCAAATGATGTCCATCCCTGACTTCACCGCGTCTGCCATGCCTTGCTCTAAGGTTTTCGTGTAATGGTGATGCAACGCAATGTCGCTTGCAGCGCCGCAATCCGAAACTACGTATCCCTGAAAATGCCAGTCGTCGCGAAGATGCTCTTGCAGCAGCATAGGCTGCGCGCATGCCGGCTTGCCGTCAATCGCGTTGTAAGCGCACATCACCGACCCGGCACCTGCGGTCACGGTTGCTCGAAATGCGGGAAGATAAGTGTCCTCGAGATCATGATTTGAGACCTTAACGTCTACCTCATGCCGCGTCGGCTCTGGCCCGCTGTGCACCGCGAAATGTTTCGGCGTGGCCAGCGCTTTCAGGTATCTCGGATCGTCGCCCTGTAATCCAGTGACATAGGCAACGCCCATTTGTGCCGTCAGAAATGGGTCCTCCCCATAGGTTTCCTGGCCGCGTCCCCATCGCGGGTCACGAAAAATATTGATATTTGGCGACCACACGGTTAGCCCGTGAAACCAGTCGCTGTAATCTTTCTCTTTCACCCTGTCATAGTACTTGGCCC
>QIAK01000143.1 GCA_003225515.1 Acidobacteriota bacterium
CCGCTCAATGCGGTTATATAATTCCTGCCGGATGTTCCTTCAGGCTATTTGTCGGCGCACGGCTCTGTTGTGGAACCGCATCAGCGCATGGCCGAGATCTACTCCCGCACGGCTCGGGTGGAGCAAGCGAACGCCGAGCAGGGGGAAGCGAACCGCTTGAACAAGAGTTCCCAGAATTAGCGATCGAGACGGAAGAATCGTAAGCAGGGCAAAGTTTGCCAGGGGGGCGAATGAAACACTGCATCGTGAAGTCCGTGTGGATTTCTCTGTTTCTGTTTGTCGTTACAATCTGTTCCGCTGCCCAGAAAATTAAAGTCATCGTTGACCAGGATGCGCGCGGACCCGGTACCAGCGACCAGCAGGCGATACTTGTCTTTCTCCAGTCGGAAAAATTTGACGTGCTGGGCATCACTACCGTTAGTGGCGATCAGTGGGTGAAGGAAGAAACGCAGCATGTGCTGCGCTTGCTCGAGGTTGCGAACCGCACCGACATTCCTGTGTATCAGGGCGCAGTTTATCCGTTGCTCAATTCCAAAGAGGAGACCGAGCGTTGGGAGGCGCTGTACGGGAAGTTCGAATACAAAGGCTGCTGGACGGATTTTGAAGCCAATCGCTCCACCAAATTCCGTGAGCCCTATCACGAGCCCAGCGTCGTACCGCCAATGCCGGAAGGCGAGCCGCACATTGAAGCGCAACGCGGAACGGCCGCGGAATTCATCGTCCAAATGGTGCACAAATATCCCGGCGAAGTTGTGCTGTGGGCGGGCGGACCGCTCACCAACTTCGCGCTGGCGTTGAAGCTGGATCCGTCCGTCGCCACGCTTGCTAAGGAGTTTGTGCTGATGGGCGGCGGCCTTTATGCCGACAAAGGTGCCATCGACACAGGCGCAATCGATGCGCGGCGCGAATTTAATTGGTGGTTTGATCCGGAGGCAGCGCGCATTGTTTTACGCGCTCCCTGGAAAAAAATGACGATCACGCCTATCGATATCTCGGTCAAGACCCGCTACACGCTTGAAATGAAAGCCGCCATCGCCAAGGCAGGCACGCCGATTACGGATTATCTCGATAAGTATTCTTTGCCCGGTTACATGTGGGATGAAATTGCGGGCGCAGCTCTCATCGATCCCTCGATCATCACCGGCCAGAAGAAGCTGTATATGGACATTGATATCGATCACGGCGCGAGTTATGGCAAGACTCTTTTCTGGGACGCTTCGGCTGCGGTTCCGCCCTACGAGCGTCTGGCCAATGTGCAGTTCGACATCGACGCAGAAAAGTTCTACAAAATCTATACCGACTTGATGACGCGCCCTCCGGGCAAAAAGTAAGCGCCGCCTGACCTACGGGAACACAGCATGAAAATAAAATTCCTATTTATCTCGATGCTATTAAGCGCGGCGCTCTGCCCGGCCGAGGCTCGCCGCAAAGTCATCATCAATGAGGACTGCTCCGGCCCCGGCGGCAGCAATATGCAGACCCTGATGCTGATGATTCAGTCTCCGCAAGTGGAGGTACTAGGCATCACTGTCGTGAGCGGAGATCAATGGCGGGACGAGGAAGTCGCTCATACGCTGCGGCTGCTTGAAATCATGGGTCGCACAGATATTCCAGTCATGCCCGGCGCCGCGTTTCCTTTAGTTCGCACGCGCGAGGAATCTCAGATATGGCAGCAGAAATATGGCAAGGTCGCGTATGCGGGCGCGTGGGATGAGCGCTGGTGGCACGAGGCTTCGGTGGTGCCTCCGCTTTCCGAAGGTCAACCGACCACCAAGCCTGCTGACGAAGACGCAGTGCATTTTATGATCCGCATGGTGCACAAATATCCCCATGAAGTGACCATCTACGAAGGCGGGCCGATGACGAATCTCGCGCTCGCGATTTCACTCGACCCGCAGTTTCCAGAACTGGCGCAGGAACTCGTCTTCATGGGAGGAAGTCTCAGTCCGCAAACGGACAATCCTGAATTCGTGAACAATCCGAGACATGAATTCAATTTCTGGTTCGATCCCGAAGCTGCGGAGATCGTGTTACGCGCGCCCTGGAAGAAAATCGTGTGCACGCCGACTGACATTTCGGTGAAGACTCACATGACGGCGGCGATGGTAAAGCAAATCGAAACCAGCGGTACTCCGTTGGCCCGCTACATAGCCCATTTCGCCATGCTCACGCCCGGAGCCGACATCATGTGGGACGAACTCGCGGCGGCGGCATGGATCGATCCCACGATAATCACTAAGAGTGAGGAGCGTTACATGGCCGTAGATCTCGCTCACGGCGCCGGTTACGGCAATACATTGACCTTGGGAATGAAGGATCCGGTGCATCCTTCGGCGAAGCCGGCTGAAATTCAGCTCGACCTCGATAGCGCGAAGTTTTATCGAATGTTTGCGGAGTTGATGATGGCGCAGAGCGCGAGGTGACTCGGCTCTTTAGATGGCGTCTACGATGGTCGATGGAGTCATCCCTTCGACAGGCTCAGGGCAGGCTCTGAGAGTAGCCGTTCTTCAGGCGGAGCGAAGGATCTCCCTAGGAGACTGTGTGTAAGGGGAGATCCCTCGGCCCGCTCGAAAAAATGCGGGCTCTTTACTCTGATAATAAGGGATGACGCCTGCCACAATCCGGAACATATACCCCGGACGCCTTTATCCTGGTGAGATTCAGATTTCAAACTAAGACACCAACCCGTTTCGGGCTCGCTGGCACCGAACTTGGGAACGGCATACAATATGGCCTTGCGAGCTTTTCCCAACATGTCTCCCATTCCAGACGACCTCACCACCGTAAAAGACGATATGGTGGCTTTCATTGAAGGTCACGGCATGCGCCGCTTCCACGGCTACGTGGATTACGACGAGGTGCAGTGTGTCATGTGGGAAATGGGAGGCAATCCTGACGGCTGGAAAGATTTCGTGGAACTGGCGAAAGCAGCCGGCGCTCCATTCCTGACCACGCACTCCTGGACTCTGGAGCGAGCCGAACTGGACGAAATGGTGCAGCGCCTGACGAACTCCGAATTCACCGATACCGACGACGTGGAAGACGCGCGCTGGCTTCGTGCCCACGTCGGTCGCGTCGGCTTTCTGCAATTGGGCTGGGCGTACCACGGTTCGATGTTTCTGTGTGAAGTCAGCACCGAATGGTACGACCGCTACCAGCATCTCCTCGAAGTGTCGGAAGAGTTCGGTGGTCTCACCATGGACGAACCCGACCAGGACGAAGAAAACTAAAACATCCGCTCACCTGTGCAGTAGTAAACTCCTTGTCATCCTGAGCGAAGCGAAGGACCTGTGCAACTCCTCGCGGATTGCAGAGATCGTTCGCGCAGAAAACGCGCTCAGGAGGACAACTCTTTCTATGCGCTGGCTACAAAAGCCGACAGACTCCTCGGCGGTTGCGCCCCTGATCGCCGGCCTGCGCTCGAGCGCCGCGCTCGGTGGCGTTGCCAACGTCGCTCCTATTCTTGCCCCGTTGCTGGTGCGCCGCGGCATTACTGATCTGGAATCGGCCCAGCGCTATTTGTCGCCTGCGATTTCGCATCTGCATGCTCCGGAGCTGATGACCGGATTGCCTGCAGCAGTCGATCGCATTAATGCCGCCCTAGAACGCAAAGAGCCGATACTTATTTACGGGGACTATGACGTCGACGGCACCATGGCGGTCATAATCCTGAAAACTGCAATTGAACTCTGCGGTGGCTCCGCCGAATTCCATGTTCCGCATCGCATTCGTGAAGGCTACGACATGCGCGAGGATGTGATTGAGCGCGCGGCCGCGTCGGGCATTCGTTTGATTGTCAGCGTGGATATGGGGATTCGCGCCTTCGCGCCGGCGGAGACCGCGCAGCGCCTGGGTGTCGACCTGATCGTTACCGATCACCATCTCCCCGGACTGGATGGCGTGCCCAAAGCGTACGCGGTTGTGAATCCGAATCAGAAAGATTGCTCTTATCCCTTCAAACAGCTGTGTGGCGCAGGCGTTGCATTCAAACTCGCGCAGGGATTAATGCAGCGGCGTCTGGATGCGGGCGTTCAGGATAAATTGCTGATGTCATTTATGAAGATCGTGGCAATTGCCACAATTGCTGACGCCGTGCCTTTGACCGGCGAGAATCGGGTGTTCGCTTCGTTGGGATTGGACGCGCTTCGCAAGGCGGTAAATCCGGGGCTGAAAGCGCTGCTGGAAGTTGCCCAGATTTCCGCCAATCGTCCGCCGACATCCGGCGAAGTTGGCTTCCGTATCGCTCCCCGCATCAACGCCGCAGGACGCATGGATGTGGCTCGCGACGTGATTGAGCTTTTCAGCGTGAAAGATGCCGCTCGTGCCCGTGAATTGGCCGGGAAACTTGACCAGCTCAACTCCGACCGCCAGGAAGAAGAGCGGAAAATTCTACGCGCGGTGGACGAGCGGTTCGCGGGTGATCCTACGCTTGGCGAAGCCTACTGCATCGTGATTGACGGAGAAGGCTGGCACCGTGGCGTGATTGGCATCACGGCGACACGGGTTGTGGAGAAGTACAACCGTCCCGCGCTGGTGATTTCGCGCCAGGGCGCGGAGGCGTTTGGATCCGGCCGATCGATTCGTGCGTTCCATTTGTTGGAAGCGATCGAATCGTGTGGCAGTTTGTTTTCACGCTACGGGGGACATTCCCATGCCTGCGGATTCGCCATGCCTTCCGCCAACGTCGGCGATCTGCGCGCAAAGATGGATGCCTTTGCGCGAACCCGGCTTACGCTCACCGACTTCGATCCGATTTGCGATCTGGACGCGGAACTTGATCTGACCGAAGTTACTCCGGAACTATTTCAGGCTCTGCAACTTCTTGAACCCTACGGGATGGGCAATCCCGAGCCGGTCTTCGCCGCGCGCGGCGTGCAGTTAACCGCGCCTCCGCGCATTCTGAAAGACAAGCACGTCAAGCTGAAACTCAGGGCCGGGGAACGCAGGACCGCAATCAGCCAGGAGTCGCCGCAGGAGGATGTAACAGAACTCAGCGCCGCGGCAATCTTGATGACTCCGCGGTGTCACCCCGATGGCGGCGCAATCCGCCGCAGCGAAAAAGCGGCAGCCGTCGCAGAAGCATACGCGAGCGCAGGTCCACTGAGAACTGGTCTCAGAATTACATACGACGCTCTGGGCTGGCACATGGCCGAGCGCATGGCGCAGAACCCTTTGCTGGCGGGCGATTTGATCGATGTCGCGTTCACCATCGGGAACAACGACCATCCGGAATACGGGGGATTAGAGCTTTCGCTGAAGGATTTTCAGATACCCGACCATTGAGGAAATCGCAGAATGATTACCTCGAGACATTAAAGGCTATCGATTTAGGTACCGCTTCTGTAGAATCGGCGCTTCTGCCCGGCCGGAGGTACGAATGCGCCGTTCCATCTTTTCCACTCTGCTCGTTTTGTTGGTGACTGGAACTCTTTTCGCTCAAAACAAAGCTGCGGCACCATCAGCGCAGACTGCGGTCGCATCCAGCGACGCGTCATCTCGCCTGCCGGTGAAACGGGTGGTGCTCTACAAAAATGGCGTGGGCTACTTCGAGCACACGGCGCGAGTTCACGGCACGCAGGACCTCAGCATCGATTTCACGACAGCGCAATTGAACGATGTGCTGAAGTCGCTCACCGCGGTGGATCTGGGAGAGGGCCGGGTCTCGTCAGTACGCTACAACTCAATCGCACCGCTCGATGAGCGGCT
>QIAK01000144.1:0-494 GCA_003225515.1 Acidobacteriota bacterium
AAGACGATTTTTGTGGAAAGTCTTCCCGCCTTAATGGCGCTGGCCGAAGGCGAAGAGGACTCGGTTTAATGATCTGGATCTTCGGCCTGATTGCGCAATCCTATTCCGGGCAATCCGCGATACATCATTCATGCAGAGAGCCCCGAGGAAGAACTCCCGGAACTCGCGATTCAGAGCCTGGAAGGGTATTTCCGCTCGCATCCTCAACCGTCGGAAGCCTCGCGCAAGCCAATGCAGTAATCGCGCAAGAGGGCTGGCAGGACCGCAGGGGGCAAAAGCCAATTCGCGCATCGTCAGCTTCACATCGACGCGCCGGACGGGAATGGACTCCAAACAAGCTATATGTCCACTGACAGGCCGCCGCACCGCTCCAACACAAAGAACATAAGGTTGCGCCGCGTCTCGTGAGATACGGTAACTGTCAAAATCAGGCCGTAGTACTGTTGCCGCCACTAGGCGGGCCGGCTGCGGGTCTGACATGACCGATAATGCGC
>QIAK01000144.1:632-6663 GCA_003225515.1 Acidobacteriota bacterium
AAATTGCAAAGTGATATGGATGTTCTTGAGCCAGAAGGAGGGGCTTTTGACGGGTACTCCTTCAATCCGGCGGACACGGAAGGTGCTCGCATCTACCCAGATCTGCCCGCGTAAAAGGTTTTTGTCCTTCCTTTTCGGGAGGGTCCCTAAAACGTACTCAGGTACATTGCCGAAATTCTCTCGCCTAAGAAAAACGAAGTCATAGTTCGTCCGACTGATCTGGCTACTGCGTCCCTTCTTCGCAGACTCGGTTTCCCGGTCTAAAAGTTCACGAACCATTTTCTCTCGGCGTGACTGACCACTTGCCTGAATTATCTTGTAGGTCGGCCATATCACGCGGATTCAATTCGGGCCGACTACTTGGTGCCAGCGGGGCTCAAGCTGGGACTCGGCCGGATTGGCTTCCATACGTTTCGTCACACGTATCGTGCGTGGTTGGACGAAACTGGGGCACCAATGGGCGTACAGCAGAAGCTTATGCGACACGCTCACATCTCCACCACCATGGATCAGTACGGGAATGCTTCTGCAAACCGCGAAACGAAAGGCCAATCGGCCGATCGTGCAGCGGCTCCTGAGAAGAGCAGTGAACCAGCAGATCTCGATTCAATAAATGAGGGGAACTATGGGTCAGTTCCCCTTATTGGACAGTTTTGGACAGTCGCTGCAAGTGCCCAATTGCCCGTAACTCTATGATTGCGTTGGTTGCGGGGGGTGGATTTGAACCACCGACCTTTGGGTTATGAGCCCAACGAGCTACCAGACTGCTCCACCCCGCACTTCGATGATAGCAACCGGGTGGAGTGCCGTCAAACTTGCTGCCGCGACGGTCGTCCTCGATGCGCAGATCTAGCATCACCATCATCGCGCACACCGCTCCGAAATTGAGTTGTTGTCTGCATTTTGTTCTTGCAGGAAAAACTGCGGCAACTTGTCTTATTTTGCGGCATCAAAGGAACTGTTGAGCTGGGTTGGAGTTCGCGTCGCATTCAGCCATCTACCTGCGAAACAAGGAGCGTCCGCTATGGCGAAGAAAGATGTTTCCGCCAGCCGTCAAGCCACAATTACTGCACAGCCTCGCCTTCACCAGCGTGCCCCTGAGATTCAGGCGTACGGAACGGTCTCGCATGGCTTGCCGCTTGAACTCGAGGAGCCGGTGCGCCTGGAGATGACCGAGCAACTGAATCTGTTGCTTGCCGATTCCATCACGCTACGCGATTTGTATAAAAAATCGCATTGGCAAGTTGCGGGGCCTACGTTCTACCAGCTGCATTTACTTTTTGACAAGCATTATGCCGAGCAGGTGGAGATCGTCGACGAGATTGCGGAGCGCATTCAGTTGCTTGGTGGAGTGTCCTTGGCCATGGCTGCCGATGTCGCCGAGACCACGCGCATAGAGCGGCCACCGCGCGGCAGGGAAGAGGTCCCCGTCCAGATTTCGCGCCTGCTGGATGCACACCAGATTATTATTGGCCATTGCCGGGAGCTGTCGCGCCGCGCCTCCGATCTTGGCGATGAAGGCACGAATGATTTGGTGGTCAGCGATGTGCTGCGTCCCAACGAGCTACAGGGATGGTTCTTGACCGAACACCTTGTCGATGTCCCGCTCGTGCACGCGATCGATCCAGGTGTGCGAAAGGCCGGCTAAGCGACCTATGGATGACATGCGGGCCCTGCGATAGGGCCCGCACCGATTCAAAAGAATTCAACCGCGTCAAACCTTCATGTTGTCGTGGTCGTAATATTCGTAGCCTGACATCGGCTTCTCGCCGCCTTTCTTCCAGATGCGCGAGTCTTCAGGTAACTTGTCCAGCGCCCGGGCCATTTCGCGAATGTGCATGGCAACGGTTCCGCAACATGCCCCAATGTAATTGATTCCCATGTCACGAGCCTGAACCGCGTACGCCGCCATGTCCTTGCGCGTGAGTTGCAGAGGATCTAGCGCGTAAGGAAATTCCGGAAGGCTGGTGAAATCAGGTTTGTCGTTCGGTGTACGATACGCGACGGGCTGGCACGCGAGATAGCCGGAAACAGCTTTGCGCATCTGTTCCATAGGACCAAGAATATGCTGCGGAGGCCGAAGGCAGTTCATGCCCACAATGTCCGCGCCTGCATCGAAGAGCGTTTTCGCTGCGTCGGCAGCATTCGTGCCTTCGGCGGTCTCGTCTTTGTTTTCAAAACAGATCGTGACCATCGCCGGCAAGCCCGTGCTTTTGGCGCGCTCCACGGCAATCAGGGCCTCGCCCAGCCAGGAAAACGTTTCTCCAATAATGAAGTCGACGCCCTCATCGACCTGCACGGAAAGCTGTTCGTCGAACGTTCTGCGTACACGGTCGGCCGCGGAAGCACTGCCGGGCTCGTACATCCAGGTCAGGCTGATATTGCCGGCGACCAGGCATTGATCGCCCGCAACTTCGCGAGCCACTCGAACAGATGACCGATTGAGATCTTCCAACCGGTTTTCAAGGCCAACCGTGGCTAGTTTGTCGCGGCTGGCATAGAAGGTCAGCGCCTGCAGCACTTCAGCACCGGCTTCGCGAAACTCGATGTGCAACTCGCGCAGCGCGTTCGGATACGTCAGCGCTACTTCCGGCGTGAACGGACCCGCCCGCACCCATCCCCGTTTTTCCAGTTCCAATAAGTAGCCGCCATCGCCCAGCACAGGGCCTTCCTTCAATCGTTCCAGAATGCCTTTCTTTTTCATACTTGCTCCTGAGTTTTAGTCATCCACATATTCGTATTCTGCTTTGATCGGTTGGTTCTCGGCGAAGCGGCTCGGACGGAACGCGGTAATATCCACGCTCCTGCTTTTGCCCTCGAGCACAAGTTCACTCATCACCAACCCAATCGCGGGAGAAATCTTGAAGCCCATGCCGGAAAATCCGGCGCACACGTACAGCCCTCTGATTTCGGGAATCTGACCCAGCAGGGGCCTTGAATCCGGCGTCATGTCATAGACGCCGGTGACGCCGCGCATCACTTCGGCGCCCTCGAGTTTCGGAACCCGCCGGCAAGCCCGCTCGATGATTTCCTCCAGCGAATCGTCCGAGGCCCGCTGCGGAAAATTATCCGGATCAACCGGCCGCTTGCCATAGAAATCGCCGACAAGAAATTTATCGTGCGCGTCTGAGCGAAAATAAGTTGCGGTAACCGAGTCGATGCACGCGCAGCCTCCACCCTTCATCTCCGGGGCGTTGCGAAGAATAGCGACCTGGTGATATTCGCATTCGATGGGGAGATCGCAGCCTATCTGCTGAAACAGCGGCCGCGTCCAGGGCCCCATGGCAGAAATGACGATCGGCGCACTGATTGTTCCCTGGTCAGTAACAACGGTACGAACGCTGCCGGCCTCGACCCCAAACGCAGTTGCCTGAGTTCGCGAAAAATAACCGACGCCCATTTCTCGTGCGGCTCCGAGAAAGTCTCCGGCGACACCGGCGCCGTCGCCGTATCCAGAATCCGCTTCGTACGCCGCGAGTTCAACCTCGTCTACATTCCAGTCAGGTTCCAGTTCCTGCAGTTGATGCCGGTCAATAAGATCGACGTTTGCTCCCAACTGGCGTTGCATCTCAACGTTTAACTTAAGGCGAGCAGTCTCATTGGGATGAACGATGCGCACGAAGCCGGTTTTGCGAAAATCTCCAGGCTGACCCACCACCTCCTGCCAATTCTGAAACATGCGCAGGCTGATCAATGCCATTTCCACTTCCGGAGCAAAGCTATAGTGCATGCGCACCAATGCCGATGATCGTCCGCTTCCTCCGCGGGCAACGTGATCTTTATCGATCACAACAATTCTCCCCACCTTCCGCTTGGCGAGGTGAAAGGCGATTGACGCTCCCATTACGCCGGCGCCGAGAATCACAATGTCAGCGGTCTTGGGAAGAACAGTGGAATGTCCGTTTGCGGAATTCATGCAGCCGCCCCCCGGAATCGTCCCTTCTTTAAATCGCGCAGCACCTGATGTGCGGCGTTGCGTCCTGGCGCTCCGGTGACGCCGCCTCCGGGATGCGCTCCCGCCCCGCACAAGTAGAGTCCGTCCACAGGCGTTCGATATTGCGACCAGCCCGGTACGGGCCGCATGAAGAAGAGTTGCTCCAACCGGAGATCGCCGTGGAAAATATTGCCTTCGGTCAATCCGTAGGTACGCTCGAGATCCAGCGGCGTGAGCACCTGCCGGGCCATGATTGCGCCGGGAACGTTGGGTGCATACTCGGCGATCTTCTTGACCACACGATCGCCCAGCAGGTCACGCTTCTCATCCCAGTTGCCCTCGCGAAGATGGTAGGGAACGTACTGCACAAAGCAGGTGAGAATGTGTTTGCCCGGAGGCGCCAGAGAGTCGTCCGCATTCGATGAGACCACGCAATCCACCCACAGCTGTTCCGGGATCTCTCCGAATTTCGCAATGTCGTAGCAGCGTTCGGCAAATTCAAGCGATGGCACGAGGGTGTAGAACGTGCGCTCCAGCGCGGTTGCCTGGGGAGAGGTTCCGGTAAATCGCGGTTCTTCGGCGAGAACCATATTCACTTTCGCGCAGGGACCCTGCATCTTGATTCCGCGCACCGAGAAAAGAAAATCTTCTGGAAGTTGCTTCGACTCCAAGAGGCCGAGAAAAGTTCGTTTCGGATCGGCGTTCGAAAGCACCATACGGCCGCGAATCTCTGTACCGTCTTCGAGGACAACACTTCGCGCCCGCCCCTCCCGGACCTCAATACGCGCCACTGCCGCGGACGTGCGAATCTCCACTCCAAGCTTTTTCCCAGCAGCTGCCAGTGCTTGCGTGATCGATCCCATCCCGCCCATTACGTGCCCATAAAAGCCCTGCAGTTCGTGTTCTCCACTGCTTAGCAAATGAA
The DNA here is from genome assembly GCA_003225515.1 of Acidobacteriota bacterium. Lineage (GTDB taxonomy): Bacteria > Acidobacteriota > Terriglobia > Terriglobales > Acidobacteriaceae > Sulfotelmatobacter. The sequence goes on from QIAK01000144.1 coordinate 5,492, forward strand.
ACAACAGTCCAATGGCTGTGCCCGGCTGATAAGGCCCTCCATGCTTGCCATAGACATTGTTGGCAAGAAAGAGGGTCTTCATTTTTTCGGATTCATAATTGTGATCGAGAAATTCACCCAGGCTGCCGGTAAGAAATGAAACCAGTTCCGAAATTTCGGCGCTGGAAATTCCTCGAAACCGTTTGCCGACGCGGAACAAATCCGTCCAGCCCTTCAGGGTTGACGTATCGACTTCCGGCGGAGGTTCCATGAAGAAAGGCTGCAAATATCTGGCCAATTTTTTGAGCTGATTGTCCACTTGCACAAACCGCGCTGCATCTTTTGCGGAAATCTTTGAAAATTCCTGCCGCGCTCGTTCGGGATCGACCCACCACGGAACCACATGGCCGTCAGGAAAGGGAACCTGGATTGCCGGATCGCAAGGGATCATCCGCAGACCGTGACTCCCCAGTTGCAATTCAGAAATCACCTCGGGGCGCAGCATGCTCGCTATGTATGAGGTTGTGGAGACCCGGCAGCCCGGTGCGATTTCTTCTGTGACGCAGCATCCGCCCACAATCTCGCGCCGCTCGAGCACAATCGTCGAGAGTCCCGCTCGCGCAAGATAGGCCGCGGCTGTGAGTCCGTTGTGACCGGCACCGATCACAATGGCGTCATAGATGAATCCGCTGCGGGCTTGACTTGAGGTCACAATGTATATTCCAAATCGATCTACACTATCGCACAAAGCAGTTAAAAATGGACTTGAAATCGCCACCGCCCTGCTGTATCTTTCCGTGACTTGCAGTCATTTATATATCTATCGAGCTGACTACCTATGCCCGGAATCGCCAGCAACCGCATCGCTCCCCCGCTCTATCAACGTCAAGCACCCATCCGCCCGCGGTCAGAGGCGAAGCGCAGCCGCATCGTCGAAGCCGCCACTCAGCATTTCGCCGAGCATGGGTACCACGCGGCGCGAGTGGGAGACATTGCCATCGCCCTCGGCATCGCCAAAGGTTCGATCTTCCAGCATTTCGGCAGTAAAGACGGACTCTTCTTCGAAGTCTATAAACGTTCCGTCCGCTCTTTTGCCAAATATCTCGACGCACCCGCGGAAATTCGGGAGGCTGGCTTTTTCGATGTCTTACGTTATTGGCTGGTTCGCACCGAACACCTCGTTCATGAGGATT
>QIAK01000144.1:6777-13564 GCA_003225515.1 Acidobacteriota bacterium
GTGCGCTTCGGCCTGGATCGCCGCGAGTTGCGCAAGGATATGGATATGGAGATGATCGTTTCCATTATCGATTGGATGATGGAACGTTTTCAGGACGCCTTGCTTACCGCGGAACTCGATCCCGGCCTATTCCGCCGCCAGGGTGAACTGGCAGAGAAAAAGGAAGCCCGAATCCAGCAGTTTCTGGATGTGCTGCGGCGGGCGATTGGCACCGTTCCGGCACCAGCACCCATTGCGCGTCCGCCGGCTCGCGGCGAGCGCCGCCGGTAATTCACAGCTCGCCTTATATTTGCGATAGCATGATTCCGGTAGCATTCGGTTGTGAAGCTTGACGTTTGTTTTGAGAACATAAACATGCAGACATCAATTGAGCAGATTCTCTCCATCTATAACGATCGAGCCCCGCTGTCAGAGGCTTCCACTATTCCCGCGCCCTGGTACATTGATTCGCGCATCGCTGAACTGGAGCGGCTGAACGTGTTCAGCAAGACCTGGCAGTTGGTTGCCCGCACCGATCAGTTGCGGATGCCAGGGGACTTCGTCAGCACCCGGCTTGCGGGAGAGCCGATCGTAATCGTTCGCGGCGCCGAGGGAACTCTGCGCGCCTTCTACAACGTCTGCCGGCACCACGCCGCCGCGGTTGTTACTCAGCCCTGCGGCCATGCAGAGATCTTGCAGTGTCCTTACCACGGTTGGAAATATGGGTTGGATGGAGCGCTGAAAGGCATGCCGGAATTCGAAGGCGTTCTGAATTTTGATCGTGCTGAGAACGGGCTGCTTCCAATTCGCGTTGAGACCTGGGAATGCTTTGTCTTCGTGAACCTTGATGCCGATGCCGCGCCCTTGCAGGAATTTCTGGGCGGCCTGGTGAAGCGCGTCGCGCCCCTCGGCATCAGCAAACTGCATTATTTCGATCGCAGATCGTACGATATTCATTGCAATTGGAAGGTGTATGTCGATAACTATCTCGACGGCGGATATCACGTACCCCACCTGCACAAGGGTTTGAGTTCCGTTCTCGATTACAAGCAGTACACCATCGAAAATGAAGACCGTTACTGTCTTCAGTCCAGTCCCATGGTCGCCTCCGACGACGATGCCGCTACAGGAGCCACTCGCAAGGGCGATCGTGCGAGGTATTTCTGGCAGTATCCGAACGTGATGATCAATTGCTACGAGGGATATATGGACACGAACTATGTCATCCCAGTCGATGCTGATCATTGCACCGTAGTCTTCGATTTCTATTTCAGCGATGTGAGCGAGGCCAAGCGTGCGTACAACGTTGAATCTGTGAACGTCGGCAATAAAGTGCAGGATGAAGATCTGGGAATTTGCGAGGACGTGCAACGCGGCCTGAAATCGCGGGCCTACGGCGCGGGCCGCCTCTCTGTGCGGCGCGAAGCCGGAGAACAGTTGTTCCATCGCTTACTCGCTGCCGATCTGAAGGGAACCTCTCCGGCATCGATTGCGGCTGCCGATGGGGTACTCACGGCTCGATAAACCGAGAGCTGCGGTTTACTGATGATCGCGCGGAATCGTCTCTTGCCAGGTTTTCGATTTGATCATCTCGCCGTTTTTCAGCAACTCCCGCGTGTACTTGTAATAGAAGTTCTTCTGGTCTGTGGTGATCAGAAGATGGCCCCGCCACACTAGCGTGCGCCCCTTTAACGCGAAGACGCTCTCGGCCTCACCACGCACGGAGCAGGTTTCGGGATGAGCGTCATCTCCTTCGTACGTGAGGTTTTCAAAATCGTTTTCCGTTCCCCAGGGATACTCATACCCGTCCTTGCCCTTCCAGTGAACCGTCGTCTTCTGCCGAGCTTCATCGCGCTCCACCGTCCACTCGCCCGGCCAGGGAAATCCTTGGTTCTTCATGTCTGCCCGTTGTTCATATTCCTGAGGGGGAGAGAACTCGGGCGCAGCGGCGCCATGAATCGGAACGACGGGCAGCACAAGCCGAGATCCATCGGTGCCGCCCAATTCCAGCGATGTGGTCATCGCATACGGCGTTGGCAAAATCATCGGCCACAGTGAATTTGAAATTGCGACGCGAATGCGATGCTCCTTCGGAAATACCCACGAAGTCAGATGCATCTCGATATCCAGTGGATAGACCTTGCCTGGTTCCAGATCGCGCGGATCGGTCATTGATTCGAGCTGTGCTCCGTTTAATCCGGCCCCTGTGATTTGCGTAACTGTTCCGTCGGGAGCCACATCAGAAAGTCGCGCGAACCAGTTCGCCAGCGGCGCTGTCGCCGAAGCTCGCAGCAGTGCCCGCGGACGCCCAAGAATTGCCACCTCATGCTCCAGCGGCGCCGAATCATAAACCAGACTGAACGCGTCCACAGGCCGGGGATCGCTCAACAATTCTCCCCACCAGAAGCCAGCCTCTACGCCAACCGTTGGAACATACTTCAAGTGGTGCGTGGCATGGTCGCCGGCAGCGCTTTCCAGGCTGTGATTCTCCTGCAGAAAAAACGGAGTCTCTTTCGCATCTTTGGGAGGCCAGACATTCTCACGCCGCCACTCTCCCGGTACATTTTGCAAATTCGGATCGGGCGGGTGCCAGTGTTGCATGTAGATAACAAGGCGCGGGTCATCTCGAACTCCGGTATCCCGTCCCTTCAACCAATAATCGAACCAGCGTACCGCCTGATCCCGCCACTCGACTCGCGGGCCGAAATCTGCATCATTCGGGAAGGAATGGTTCCAAGGCCCGACGATCGCCTTGATCGGAGCCTTTGACTTCATCAGCATGTCGGGAACATTGTCGCGGTAGCCGTCCTGCAAGCCGCCGATCAGCAAGCCCGGCGTAGTGATCTCGCTGAGCGGCCGTACGCGATCGCGCCAAAACGGACCATCGTGCTGGTGTTTCAAATAAAGCATCGACCACGGCGCCGAGTCGAAGCGCGGCCCCAGAATCTTTTCGTCAAGCGAATAGTCCGGTGCGCCCACCCAGCCCTCAGCCAGATCCATGTTCAATTCAAATTCATCCACGTGGGCCATCCCGTCGATATAGTGGACGTCATCATGAAACAACTCTGCGGTGGCGTGGACGGCAACAATGGCTTTCAATTCCGGCGGATGCCGCATCGCCATTTGCATCGCGGTGAAGCCTCCCCATGAAATGCCGAACATGCCGACATTGCCGTTGGACCATGATTGTCGCGCCAGCCATGCAATAACTTGTGTCCCATCGACCTGCTCTTGCTCAGAATATTCGCGCTCCGGCGGAACCCCTTCACTGGAACCAAATCCGCGAATGTCGACACGCACGCTCACATACCCGCGCCGGGCGAAGTACGCATGTTTGGGATAATCGCCTGCAGCCGTGCCGTCATCTTTGCGGTACGGCAAATATTCGAGCAGAGCGGGAAACTTCTCTCCCACTTTCGCTCCCCCCGGCATATACAGAGTCGCAGCCAGGCGGATCCCGTCTTTCATTAGAATCCACGTCTTCTCCATTCGCACTCCGTAATTCGGAGCCGATGGCGGTTCTGCCGCAAATAAATGAACAGGAAAAATAAAGGCGAGACAAGCGATCAGGACTGTTCTTGGCAAAAGTGTCTCCCGGAACGCGATACCTGCTGCTAATCGTGCGGGTCCTGCTCTCGGCGCATGGCGCGCAAATCGATGCCGAGTTGGTCCGCTTTCTTATACAGGTGACTACGCTCCAGGCCAAGCGTTTTCGCGGCCAGGCTCACGTTCTGATGGCTGCGCTTCAGTTCGGCGAGAATCACTTGGCGCTCGAATGACTGCACGCGATCGGCGAGTGCTCCGGAGCCAGTGTCTGCAAATGCCGCGGCCGTTCCCGCAGGAGAACTTTTAGGCAGAGCCAATTCGACTGTTGCCAAATCCACACGTCCGTCGGTGGCCAGCAGCATTAACCGCTCGATCATATTACGCAGTTCTCGCACGTTGCCCGGCCATGCGTGAGACTGCAGCGCCTCCATTGCGTCCTCTGTAAATGGAACTGGCTTCCATCCATTTTGTGCGCTCACCTGTGCCGCGAAGTGTTCCACCAGCGCAGGAATGTCGTCGCGCCGCTCGCGCAGTGGCGGCAGCAGCAACGGGAACACATGAATGCGGTGAAAAAGATCCTGCCGGAATTTCTCTTCGCGTACACGCGCTTCCAGATCGCGATGGGTCGCGACCACCACCCGAACATTTACGGTAACTGGTTTATCACCGCCGATCCGCTCGACCTCGCCCTCTTCCAGCACCCGCAGCAGTTTAGCCTGCATGTTCAAAGGCATGTCGCCGATCTCATCGAGAAAAATCGTTCCCCGGTCAGCCTGCTCAAACTTCCCGATATGTCGCCCCGACGCGCCCGTGAACGAACCTTTCTCATGCCCAAAGAGTTCCGACTCGATAAGTTCCGCCGGAACCGCTGCGCAGTTGAGCGTCACGAAAGGTCCCGCGGATCGCGGACTCCGTTCGTGAATGGTTCGCGCCACCAGTTCCTTACCTGTGCCAGTCTCTCCAAAAATACACACTCGGGATTCGCTCGCGGCCACCCGTTCTAACTGAGCCATTACCCGCCGCATCGCCTCGCCCTTCCACACAATCTCGTGTTTCCCGAGTCGCTGACGGAGTTGGCGGTTCTCGCTCTCAAGCCGTTGCAGCTTGAGCGCGTTTTCGACAGTGAGCATGAGCTTGTCGCTTGAGATTGGCTTCTCCAGGAAATCCAGCGCACCTAATCGCGTCGCTCGCACCGCCATTTCAATGTGGGCCTGCCCCGACATCATGACCACTGGTGCGGTTACGCCCTGCTTTTTCAGTTCTTCGAGCAGGGTCAACCCATCGGTGCCAGGCATGACCACGTCAGAGAGGATCAAGTCATACTTCTGAGCCTTGGCCAGTTCCAAGGCCTTAGCAGCGTTGTCGCACACCGTTGCCTCATGTCCCGCCAACCGGAAGGCGCGCGACATTGAGGCCAGCGTGTTCGCTTCATCATCGACAATCAAAAGGTGCGCTTTGATGGCCAACCGTCCTCCTCGCCATTTCGACCGGGAAATTTCCGGACACTCTAGACTGCGTCTTGCGTGGCCGGCATTTTCTCGAGTGCTTCAACGTGAGTCGGCAGTTCGATAACGAACGTAGTCCCAAGCCCCGGCTCGCTTTGCACGCTGATTCTTCCGCCATGATCGCTCACAACCGACTGCACGATCGCTAGTCCCAGACCTGTTCCATGCTGCTTGCTGGTGTAATAAGGAGTGAAGATGCGCTCCGATTCTTCCCGAGTCATACCCGAGCCAGTGTCGGCAACTTCGATAATCACCTTGCCATCGTCCTTCTTGCTGCGAAGCGTAAGCGTTCCACCTTGTGGCATCGCGTCCATCGCATTGAGCACCAGGTTCGACAGCGCGCGATGCAGCAAATCCGAATCGGCAGCAATCGTGCCCAGACGCTCGTCCAATTCCAACTGGCAGGCAATCGCTGCCCGCCCCGGCGCCTGCAGTTGTGCCTGAAAGAGCTTTAAGACTCCCCGCAGAATGTCATTCACCTGAACCGGCTGCAACTGCGGCTGCGGCATCTTCGAAAATTCACTGAAGCGCCCGATGATTGCCTTCAGATTCGCAATCTCACCGAGCAGTGTGCTCGAACTCTCTTGAAACACTTCGTCGAATTGTTCGGGACTTTGCGTCCGGGCGCGCATCAGATTTTCAACCGTCAATTGAAGAGGGAACAGTGGATTCTTCAACTCATGCGCCAGTCGTCTCGCCAGTTCGCGCCAAGCCGCGACCCGCTCGGTCTGCACAAGCCGTTCTTTTTGAGCCAGCAATTCAGCCGTCATTCGATTAAATGACTCCGCCAGTTGCCCTACTTCGTCGCCGCTCGACACCTCTACGCGCGTATCCCAATGCCCTGCGGCCACCTCCTGCGCGGCCCGCGCCAGTTGCACGACAGGGCGTGTCACTCGCGCGGCCACCCAACTGCTCAGCAGGATCGCGAGAATAATACCGCCGCCGCCAACCAGGAGTGCCAAAGCCCGAATTCGCCTTTTCAGTTCGATATAAGATCGCCGCGAGTTACCCACTAGCAGAATTCCCAGCAGCGGCCGATCCTGGCCGTCGCCGCGCAGCGGAATCGCGTGAAACACCTCGTCATCTGCCTGATCGGAAGACCACGATACCAGGCCCGTCATTTCCTCGTTGTACTTCAGTACGGCCTCGATCAGAGGCTGAAACTTCTCTGCCCGCCGCGTTGCGTCAACGCCATTAGACGTGCCAGACGGATCCAGAAGAGAATCGGCCGAGAAATGATCGCTGCGATGTTGGTAAAGCAGGACGCGCATGTCCGCCGGCAAATCCAGCGCGGACAGAAAATTCTTGTCGAGCTTCCGGCCGCCGATCACGTACACCGGATGCTCGCTGATGTGCGTGGCCCGGACCGCGAAAAGTCCTAAGGCAGTTGAGTCCTGCAATTCTTCGCGCTTCAGAAACGCGCTCTGCTCACTCGATCCCATGGGGCTTTGGAAGCTGGGGTCGGGATAGCCAAACTTCGCCGGCCACTGCGCTGACGAAATGATGATTCCGCGCCCGTCCAGAAATTCCAGAAAATCGAGTTGATATCCCTCCGCCATCTGCCTGAGGATGTGCCGTTCATTGCCGCCGCCCTTCGGCTGACTGGCTCGGAAGCGGCAATGGCTTGCACTCGACGCGCCACGTCATCCCCCCGGCGCGTAAACTCACGTTGAAACTGCGTGACCATCGCCGCAGTCCGCTGATCCTCGGTCTTCTCGAACGCATTGCGAGTCACCGCCAACACCAGCAGCGCGACG
>QIAK01000145.1 GCA_003225515.1 Acidobacteriota bacterium
CCGATCATGTGGGACTGGCAGGCCAGGTGCCGGGGAGTCGAGCCATCTTAACGGTGATTCGAATGCCCGTCAATGCCGCGTCCCGTACGGATCGAACCCCTGCTGAAACTCGCGCCGGCTGCCATCTTTGCGGTGTGAAAAGGCTACCCCAGAAGACAAAAACGCCCATCTCCGGTTTGCACTCAGGCATTTTCCTGCATCCAAGGAATGAGAGGAGCTTTTCCTGCTGCGGGCAGAAAGTCCACAAGAAACGCTACAATTCTGATTGCACGCGATCACTCCCTTAAGTGGAATGAAACAGTTTCTTCCGATTCTGGTTTTGGTGTGCTCGATATGGCCTCGGGCATGGGGAGAGTCTCGTCGCGGCTCCGCTCAATCATCTCCGCAACCTGCAGCAGAGAGTGTCAAGTCCGCGTCTAGCACTCCTTCAAACCAAATATCGCCTGACCAAGCAAACGCTCAAAAAGCTAAAGCCATCATCGAGCAGGGAATCCAGGCGCTCGGCGGACAGGCGTATCTCACAATTCGTGATCGCGAACAGCAGGGCCGCGGCTACAGCTTCCATCATGGCCGCGAGAGCGGTGGCAGCGTGTTTTGGAGTTTCTGGGAGTTCCCCGACAAGGAGCGCGTAGAGCTCACCAAAGAGCGCGACATCGCAGAGCTCTACGTTGGCGACAAGGCCTACGAGATTACTTTCAAAGGTGCTCATCCCATTGAGGAAAAGGATCGCAGCCAGTACATGCGCCGCCGTCACTTCTCGCTCGATACAGTCCTTCGCACTTGGGTCAACGATCCTGGCGTTGTGCTTTTGTTTGAAGGTCAGGCGATCGCGGCGCAACATCCCGCGGAGCAGGTGACGCTCATCAACTCCAAAGACGAGAGTGTCACGCTCTACTTCGATACCGATACGCATCTGCCCGTGAAGAAATCATTTTCATGGCGCGACCCGATCGATAAGCAGAAAAATCTCGAAGAAGAAGTCTATGAGAATTACCGCGCCGTCTCGGGCATCATGGCTCCCTATAACGTCACTCGTTTTTTTAACGGGGACATGGCCAGCCAGCGCTTCCTGAATTCCGTCACCATCAATCAGGGCCTCGATCAGGCAATGTTCGATCCCAACTCCAGGTACAACCCAAATAAAGTGCAAGGCAAGCAAAACAGCAAGCACTAGATTATTTTCATTGTAAGTAACTGCTGCGTATATAGTTACATCTTTTTCGTTTCTCCTGTGGAACTCCCGCCCCGGCTTATCTGAGCCCACGGACTGTGGCTTTTTTGCCACAGACAACTTTCTTAACACTGGCGTAATCTACGCATTCACTGGAAATTTTCTGACTCCCGAGCAAACAATCCGCTCCACGGCAGCCTGTAGCGGCATTGGCTTGCACAGTGGCGCGCCCGTGTCCATGCGCATCCTTCCGGCTCCATCCGGCACCGGAATCGTTTTCCGCCGCACCGATCTCGATCGTTTCGAAATTGAGGCTGTAAGCCTCAACGTTGCCCGCGTCAGTTATGCAACCAGCCTTATGAAAAAGGGAGTGCTCATTTCCACCACTGAGCACGTGCTCTCGGCCTTTATCGGCATGGGAATCGACAATGCGATCGTCGAACTCGACAACCTCGAGTTGCCCATCCTCGACGGCAGCGCCCTGCCTTTTGTGGAGATGATTCGCAAGGCTGGAATCCGCAAGCAGCGGCGCGCCCGCAAGTACCTCAGAATTCGCCGCGAAGTGGAAATGCGCGAGGGCAACAAATTCATCGCAGTCTATCCCGCGGACACCTACTCTGTTTCCTACTCAATTAATTTTCCCCACCCGCTCATCGGGAAAGAAACATTTCAGGTGGAACTCACCAATGGAAGTTATTTGAAGCACATCGCGCCGGCGCGAACGTTCGGTTCGCGCCAGGATGAGCAGGCCATGCGCAACATGGGATTAATTCGCGGGGCTTCCAGCGAGAATTGCATCGTGCTCACGCGCGACGGTATCGAGAACGGCCCGCTCCGTTACCCCGATGAATTCGTGCGCCACAAAGTACTCGACCTGGTTGGCGATCTGGCACTGCTGGGAAAGCAAATCCTGGGAAACGTAGTCGCCGACCGCGCGGGCCACGCCATGCATACGGCATTAGTCTCGCGCATCTTGCGCGATAAAACTCTCTGGGAAGAAGTAACTTTTCCTGGCGAAGACGCCCCTAGCGCCTCCCCCCGCAGCACAGAAGCCGCCGCCGGATCTTCAATGTAAGCTGCCGGTCAGCGAAAATAAAAAACCTGTCATCCGCGCTCAGAGCGATCTAAAAAAGCTCTTTCATCCCGACCGAAAGCGAGCGCAGTGGAGGGACCTGCTGTTCCTCAAAGCCACCACTAATCCGCAGGCTCACACGGCACTTCTCCCGGATCGTACACATCGTGCGGCTGCGCGCGCAGCAGTCTTTGCAACTCCGCCCGGGTCTCATCAATCACAGCCGCCGCAAACTTGCGCGCCGACTCCTGCCGCTCTTTCGACAATTCCTTCACTCGCATATTGAGCAAAGGAATATCCTCCTCAAACCAGCGCAGCGTCCGTTGCACCTTGGCAATGCGAAAGTCATTATTCATCAGATATCTCCCGTGATCTTTCAGATTGCCACGCGTATCAGCCCGCGCAAGTCTAAAAGGAGATACCCCGCTGTAGTTTCAGAGTTGGACGAAGAGAACGCGCAGGTGGGAAACGGGAGATGGGAGATGCTTAGTGCGAGGTTTCGGATTCCGCAGCCGTCAAACGATCTTTGGTCCCGGGAAATTCCTGCTCGATCTGGTCGTCGAGCCAGCGCTCAAGCTCCTGCTGGGAGCTTTTGGGAACATTCAGGAAGCGAAATCCCGCGCGGCCTTTTACGTCGACCCAGGCAACTTCGGCTTCCACGTCCATGTGGATGCTGGTATTCGGTATGGAGAATTTCAGATGCGGTGCCGCGCCTTTCGGCGGAGCTTCGCGCAACGTCACCGCCATGCCACCCTCGCTGATGTTAGTGCTGGTCGCGTTCAGAGTTTTTCCTTCGTACACGACGTTGACCTGCATCTTGATGGGCTGACGGAAGTAGCGGCGTCGCTCTTTGATCATGAAATTCAGCGCCGCATGAAAGCAGCGGTCCGCGTTGAGCGTGCTGATCGGTTTCTGCAGGACGAAATTTGCCCCCATGCCGAAGGCTTCCTGCGTAGTCGTGCGGTGTCCGTTGAGAATCGCAAACGCAACCGAGTTCTTATTGCTGGGAGTACTCCTGAGGCCCTGCAACACTGCCAACCCGCCGCTCAGGTCATCGCAATCCACGATCACCGCGTCAAATTTGTCGGTGATGAGAATGTCGGCTCCTGCTCGCGCCTCATGACAAATCTCCACGTCAATCGACAATTTCTCGAGAGTAGGCCGGATCACACGCACCAATTCCGGATCCTGACTCAGGATTAGCGAGTCCAACGTCATAGAGCAATTCTAGGTGGACGTTCGAGATCCACGATAGGTGACCAAGGTCATGGTCCCTTCGTCCTCAAAAGAACCAGGTTTCTTTAGCGCAGGCGTGCAGAAAGCAATCGATTGTGCTCCCGAATCGCCCATAGTACAACTGAAACGCCTCCCAAAATGCCAACCGTAGCTTATCTGTCTCTCGGATCCAACATTGGAGATCGCGAAGCGCAGCTGCGCGCCGCCCTCCACTCTCTGCAGATGCAAGGCCGCATGGTTTTGGTTTCTTCCATCTACGAGACCGAACCTGTCGACGTCACAGACCAGCCTTGGTTCCTGAACTGCGCCGCCGCTCTCGAAACCAGCAACTCTCCTGAACAAGTGATGGCGGCAATCCTGCAAATCGAGCAGCAGATGGGACGGCAACGCATCCAGCGAAAAGGTCCGCGCAACATCGACATCGACATCCTTCTCTTTGACGACGTAGTGCTCCACTCGCCCGCACTGACGATTCCGCATCCCACAATGCACCAACGTCGTTTCGTCCTCGAACCCCTGGCAGAGATCGCTCCCGCAGTCCAACATCCGGTCCTGAAGAAAACGATTCAGGAATTGCTGGACGCTCTGCCCCCAGGGCAGGCCGTACGGAAACACAAAAGCCAGTAAGCAGCAGCATATGTTGGGTCAGTTCGAATTTCCTTCCAGGATGAGTCGTCCCGAACGCCCGCGTTTCTCCAGCGGGCACAGGGATCTCGCGCGCATCAAAGTGTCGCTTCGCGCGGGATGACGCAACGAAAAGAATTGGAAATTGTTCGTCAGAATTCAAACTGCCCGGACTACGAGCGCCAACCATCCGCAAGAGGTCAAAGAAACGAGCAAATCCGTAACCGGATTTTACGGCAATATAATCCGGCTCCCCGCCTCGGCAGGCGCAACCACTGCGGCTTCCTCGGGAAATTGTGAGAACAGAAAATCGACAAATGCCCGAGACTTCGGACGTCCCGAGGTCCGCCCATGCGCCAGCCGCAGCAGAAACACGAGCGCCTTCAGCACATCCGAATCACGCAGACTCGTATACCCTGCGTGCTTCTGCTCGGCCTCGCGATATTCCTTCACCATGGTTTCAATCTCAGCCGCGGCTCGGCGTTGTGATTCGCTGGTCAATGGCTGCTCGTAGTGCAGTCCTGAATTCACCCGGCGCTCATAGCTCTTCGACAGCATCGTAAGCGCGGCGATCAGATCCTGATCGTGGAGGCTGCGGTCAGCCCTGGAAGCCTTGGCCAACGCATAGCTCAGACCCATGAGCAGATGTTCTTTCTCATACATGAACTGGTCTGAAAGCTCGACCTGCAGAAACAATCCTGCGGCATCGACCTGGTCCGCTGAACGCGGCTTCTCGTGCTCGCGCGCCTGCAGAAGATAAGGACAATCGCTCGGACAATCCAGCGTCACTTCCCGCTGTTCGCCGCAGCACTGCGGGCAAATGCGACCGTGCACGGCGGGACAAAAGCGTTTCTCCTTGCGTATCTCACAAATCGCGCAACTCAATCAGTATCTCCTGCAAACATTATGGCACCCCGGCAGATTTCAATTTCAGATTGTTGATTTCAGATTGCAGATTGAAAACCGAACCAGGTTCGAACTGGGCCAACTCTGAAATCGGAAATCTTTCAATCTGAAATCTGCAATCTGCAACTTGCAATCTGCAACCTGAAATCTAAAATCAACAATCTGAAATCGCGTCCGCCGTTATCACAATGGTACACATACCAGCTCCACCCGCACATTCCTGATGCGCCGAAAGCCCTGTAAAAACGGCCTCTCCCGCGTTCCCATATTAGAAAACCCTCGTAAAATAAGGTGTTTTCCACAGGCCCATAGGTATAAGATAGGCCCCGCTGGTATTAAACCGATTTTTGTCGAGGAGAATACACATGGCTGCAGGTTTGACTAAGACACAGCTCATTCGGCATCTCGCCGAGAAAACTGAGCTTCCCAACAAAACCGCGGCGGCGTTCCTGGAGCAGTTGGCCGACACCGCTATCAAAGAAACAAAAAAGAACGGCATCTTCGTGGTCCCCGGCCTCGGCCGTCTGGTGAAGGCGCATCGCAAGGCTCGCGTGGGACGTAACCCGCAGACCGGCGAACCCATCCAGATCAAGGCCAAGACCGTCGTGAAGTTCCGCGTCGCCAAAGCCGCGAAAGACGCAATCGCTCCCAAGAAGTAGTCCCAGTGTTGAAGTAAATGAAGGCCGGCGCGAGCCGGCCTTTGATTTTTTCTCCCACACTCAAACAAATGTAGAGACAGCGCGCTCGGCTCTCCGTTAAGCGGCAGCTCGAAGAGTTTTTTTCCCCGGAACTCGGCAAGCTAAGATACTAGCCAGGAACCATGCTCAACTGGATCGTCATCGGAATCGGCGACATCGCGACCCGCCGTGTCATCCCCGCAATTCAAGCCCAACCCGGAAGCCGGCTCTACGGCCTGGTTACACGCGATCACGCCAAGGCAGCTCCATATAACACACGTGTCTGGTCCTCGCTCGACGAGGCTCTCGCTGATACTAACGTCAGAACTGAAGTGCAGGCTATCTACGTCGGAACGCCCGTATTCCTGCATGCGCCGCAGACCATTCGATCCTTGCGCGCCGGCAAGCATGTACTCTGCGAGAAGCCGATGGCCATGAACGAAGCCGAGGCCCGCACCATGCTGCAAGCCGCCGGGCAAAGCGGAAAGACCCTCGGCTTGGCCTACTATCGTCGTTCTTATCCCAAAGTGCAGCGCGCCAGACAACTGCTCGCAGCCGGCGCAATCGGCAAACCAGTTCTCGCCGAACTCTCCTGCCACATGTGGTTCGATGGCACCGGCAGCCGCAGTTGGCTGGTCGATCCCGCCAAGGCCGGAGGCGGTCCGCTCTTCGACATCGCCTCGCACCGCATCGACGTTCTGAGCCGCTGCGTGTGGCGGGGCAGCTTTCCAACGCAGTGCATCATTATGCGGTGGAAGACAATGCCACCGTAATCATCGAATATGCCGGAGGAGTCCGCGGGATCGTCGACGTCCGCTGGCATTCCAAAATCGCCCGCGACGAATGCCGCATCCGTGGCACCGACGGCGAAATGGAATTAAGCCCGCTGAATGGCCCCGATCTTGTCTATTCCGGCGGCAGCGAGAAGCTTCCACCCCACGCTAACCTACACTATCCCATGCTTCAGAATTTTGTGGATGCGGTAGAGGGCAAGGCTCCGTTGCTGGCCAGTGGGGCGTCATCGTTCTGGACAGACTGGGTCACCGAGCAGGCGCGTCGCACACATAAGTAGAACTCGACGTCGAGGAAATGTGATTATGTAGGAACGGCCACTCTCCCCTGTCCGTGGACGAAGCTCGGCTTGCTTCGGCATGGACGAGCCTCACTTCCCATACTCATTCTTCACCACTTCTCCACCCTTCATCACAAACTTCACCCGCTCCAGCGTGGTCACGTCCTTCACTGGATCGCCATCCACCGCCACGATGTCCGCCCACGCCCCCGGCTCCAGCGTGCCGACCTTGCCCGACCAGCCCAGCAAATCCGCGGCATTTATGGTCGCGGCCTGAATTGCCTGCAGCGGCGTCAGTCCCAGCCTCACCATCACCGCGAATTCGTGAGCATTCATGCCATGGGGATACACTGCCGCATCCGTCCCGAACGCTACCTTCACACCGCTGGCAAACGCATGCGCAATGTTTTTGCGGGCCGCCGGAATCACCTCTTGCGCTTTGGCCAGCAGCGGCGGCGGCAGATGCGTGAGCCCCGCATTGTCGATCATCCAGTCGCCCAGATAAAGCGTGGGCACCAGATACGTGCCGTGCTCCTTCATGACCGCAATCCCGGCGTCGTCAATATAGGACCCATGCTCAATCGAATCGACTCCCGCTTCCGCCGCCCAGCGAATTCCCTCCGCCCCATGCGCGTGCGCCGCGACTTTGCGTCCCAAGCGATGCGCGTCAGCTACGATTGCCTTCATCTCTTCCAGCGTAAACTGCGAATGCTGCGGATTGTCGCCCAGGGAAAGCACTCCCCCTGTCGCGCACACCTTGATCAGATCCGCGCCGTACTTAATGTTCTCGCGGACCTTGTGCTGCACGGCTGCGATGCCGTCTGCGGCGCCATCGCTGGTCGCGTGATATTCCGACGGAAGCATGTTGTTGTCGCAGTGTCCGCCCGTGATGCTTAACGCCGGTCCGCTCACCAGCAGCCGCGGCCCCGGAACATCGCCCGCATTAATGGCGTCGCGCAACGCTACATCGCTGAAGCCGCGTGCTCCCACATTACGCGCAGTGGTAAATCCCGCCAGTAAAGTAAGCCGCGCATTCTTGGCGCCCGTAAGCGTCGTTCGCGGCACCGACAATGCCAAAGTCTCGTAGCCAAACCTGGGCTCCATCGTCAGGTGCGTATGTGCGTCGATCAGTCCCGGCAGCACTGTGGCATTCCCCAGCTCGATGCGCACCGCATCCGCTGGAATCTTCGCCTCAGCGGCCGCGCCGCTGCTGACGATCTTGCCGTCTTCAATTACCAGCATCTGGTCAGCCAGCATTTTCCCAGTCTTCACGTCGAGCACATGTCCCGCATGAACCGCGACATGCTGCGGCGTTTGTGCCATTGCCGCACTCGCCAGAAACAACAGCGAAACAGCAACCACGACCGTGCAGAGCTTTCTCATG
This sequence comes from Acidobacteriota bacterium, assembly GCA_003225515.1. GTDB lineage: Bacteria > Acidobacteriota > Terriglobia > Terriglobales > Acidobacteriaceae > Sulfotelmatobacter. Next base: position 8,143 of record QIAK01000145.1, read on the forward strand.
AACTCCCTTTCCTGAATGTTTCGATTGAAATTGATATAGCGACGATTACGCGCGAGTGGATTGCCTCCACCGTCCGTCAATGCCCCAGACTCGTCCGGCGTCCGCCGCGAAGAAGACGATAAACAGAAGTAACAGCGGCAGGTGGTCAAGTTCAGCGCCGAAATACCGCCAAACCGGAACTCCGTGCCCCGGTCCCCACCACGTGGCCACAACTAAATTCGTCATATACAACATGCCTAGAACCGAGCAGGGCCGCACCCATAATCCCAGCAATAGAGAAAATCCGATCAGCAGTTCGACAACCCCAACCACATAACCAAAAAATACTGCGTGCGGAAGCACCACGTTCGCCAGCACCGGACGATAGAAGCCCAATGCGCCGTTCACAATATAATCATTCAAGTAAGTTTGAAAGCCGCCGTGAGCAAACCCCGGCCCTGCCACCTTATACTCGCCAAATAGCAGGAAGAACACAGACGTGGCGATGCGCACGCCCGCAATGGTTCGAGACAAAGCAGAAGGGGCAGCCATCAGGTCAATGCGCAGCAACCGGGACTTTGGAAGGCGCGTAGAGCCGCGCCCTTAACACGAAAAAATGCAGCGTTCAGCCCGGTCGCTTGCTCTCGCTCCTAACCTCCGGGTCCATCGTTAGAAAAATACTGCTCCAG
>QIAK01000146.1:0-491 GCA_003225515.1 Acidobacteriota bacterium
ATCCGCGGGTAATCGCCAAGCAGCAAATTGAGAATGGGAAGCCGACGGTTCTGGCCAAGCTGCCGGGGGCCGATACTTTCATCCGGCTGGAACCGCCACAGTGGGTGCTGCTCGAGTTATTTGATGGGGAGAGATCCTATCCGGAAATTTCCGAGCAAGTGATCAGTAAAACTGGAATCATTTATTCGGAAGATGCAGTCCGCGAATTCGCCGCGTTCATGCAGACGAATACAGATTTGTTCTACAAGAGCCCGCTGGAGAAAAACATCGCTCTCCAGCAGAAGCTGCGAGGACAGCGCCAGAAGCGCAAGGCATTCAAGGTTATTGATTTCTCCGATATTACGATTGCGGAATGGCCTAACGCTGATGACTTTATCGCGCGGATCTACCCGCGTCTGCGCTGGATATACACGTGGTGGTTCACGCTGCTGGCCCTGGCCATGTTCGCGATTATGGCGTGGATGTGGGCAGGGCGTTTCGGAGAGATATGG
>QIAK01000146.1:503-6667 GCA_003225515.1 Acidobacteriota bacterium
GATGGGGCGACAGCTTTGAGTTCTACCACGCCACGGGTAAGTCCGGGCGCGATTTGCTCGAATTCTGGGTTCTGTTCGGGGCCATGGCGTTTTTCCACGAATCATTTCATGGGCTGACCTGTAAGCACTTTGGCGGAAACGTAGAGAAGATGGGATTTTCGCTGATGTACTTTGCGCCCAGCTTCTTTTGCGATGTCACGCAAATTTGGATTTACGGCGGCAAGTGGGAACGGATCGCCACCGTAATTGCGGGAATCTGGGGCGACCTGATCGTGTGCTTTCTGGGAACTGCGGTGTGGTGGGCGACGGCTCCCGGCATGTTCATCCATAACCTGGCTTACAAAATCATGATGGTTACCGGCATTGGGGTGTCGCTGCTGAATCTGAATCCACTGATCAAACTCGACGGCTATTACATTTTTTGCGAGCTGATTGGAGAGCCTGATTTGAAGGAGCGAACGTCAGCGTATCTTTCCGGATGGACCCGTAAGTACTTATTTGGTCTGCCCGCGGAAGTGGAGTACGTCCCGCGCCGCCGCCGGCCCTTCTACCTGATATACGCTGTTCTTTCGGCCATCTACGGCTATCTTTTGCTGACGTTCCTCATGGGGTTCACGTATAACATCATGCATTCTTATTCGCCGGCCTGGGCTTTTGTGCCGGCCGCATTGATGGGTTATTGGGTGTTCCGCGCTCGAATTCACAGCCTTGGACGATTTACCGGGCTGCTTTACCTGGACAAGAAAGAGCGGGTGTTGAACTGGCTCCGGCCTGTGCGCATCGTGGGTTTTGGCGGAATCGCACTGTTGCTGCTGCTAGTGCCGATCTGGCCTGACTTCCAGGATGCTACTTTTATCCTGGAGCCTGCGCACCAGGCTTCCGTGCGCGTAGCGGTGCGAGGAAGAGTCTCGCAGGTGTTTGTGGAAGAAGGGCAGCGAGTGGTGGCTGGCCAACCCCTGGCCAATCTAGGAAACCTCGATTTGGAGTCCGATCTGGCAAGGGTCCGTGCAGATCTGCGGGTGGCCTCGGCCCGTGCTGTTCAGAGCCAGGTGCGGTACGGAGATTTCGCTACCGCCGAGAGGGAGCGCCAGCGATTGGTGCAGCAGGAGCGGAGCTTGAGTGAGGAATACGCCAAGCTTCAACTCGTAAGTCCAATGGCCGGAGTTGTCGCTACACCCCGGTTGCATGATCTTAGCGGCGCGTATCTCGATGAAGGGGCGCCATTTCTGGATTTGATCGACGATTCGGCTCTGTTAGCCCGCATTTTCATCCCGGAGTTTGCCATGCACGAGGTCCGCGTTGGGACGCCGGTGCGGATGCAGGTGCAGTCCCGCATGCTGCCGCTTTCCGGAGCTATCAACATGATTTCCGCCAACTGGGTGCCGCTCGATGCATCCTTGAGAGATAAAGAGCAACTGTCGGGAATCAGCACCCCGCGCTTTTACATGGCTGAGGCCTGGTTGCACAGTGCCGCAGGGGTACGGCCCGGCATGACGGGAATGGCGAAGATTCAACTGGGGCGGCGTAGTCTTGCGAGCCTGGGTTTCAGGTTCTTCCGAGATCTCGTTACCCGGCGCGTCTGGTAGGCCAGCGCTCTGAGCTCCGCATTGGAAACAATCAAAAGGGCCAACTCCCCAGTTGGCCCTCTTGTACAGCGATGAACTTTGCCGTGCTAAAACTACTTCTTGCGGGCGGTTACCCTGGCGGCGACGCGGGCAGTTACTTTCGCTGCTACTCGTGCGGCGATGCGGGCGTTCACGCGAGGCCGAATGCGAGCAGAAATCGGGGCGTTGACGCTCGGGTTAACCTGAGTGGGAGCGCTCGTGGCGACGAGGGCTTTCTTGGTTGTGTTCAGGCTGCTGATCAGTGACTTCTTTTGGATTGTCATTGTGAACTCCTTCACGGCTAAGTTTTTTGAATTTGTCTTCTACTGCACGCTCTTCCTATAGCAAGGACAATGCCAAATCGCATTCGGGAATGAATGTCATTGCAAACCCAAGCTTACGTGGGACTTACGGCACGAGTATCGCAAGCCACAAGGGAGTCCAAGCGGTTAAAATTCTTCTATAGGTTAATTATTAACCTGGCACGGGTTAATAATTAACCTTTTCGAGCGGATTTAGAGCTTTAGTTTGCGGCAGAGATACTTCATGCGCTGCGGGTCGATACGGAGCAGGCGGGCGGCCGCGGACTTGCTGCCGTCACTTCTGCGCAGGGCCGCATTGAGGTAGGCGATCTCGATCTTCTCCATCTCGGCATCGAAATCCACCCCCTCCTCTGGAATCAAAATGGCTTCCTGGCTGGCGGCGGTGGAGGAGAGCAGTTGCTGGGGAAGGTGGACAGCGGCGATGACTGGTCCATCACCCATGATGACCAGCCTCTGGACCACGTTTTCCAGTTCCCGCACATTGCCCGGCCAGGAATAGTTTTCGAGAATCTCCAGCACTTCAGGCTGCAGCTGCTTGGCGGGCTTCTGATTTGCGGTGCAGTACAGCCGCAGAAAGTGCTCTACGAGGACGGCAACGTCCCCTTTGCGCTCGCGCAGTGGCGGGACTACGATGGGGACTACATTGATGCGGTAATAAAGATCTTCGCGAAACCTGCCTTTTCGAACCATGTCTTCGAGGTCGTCATTGGTCGCGGTAATGAGGCGGAAGTCGATCTTCTTGGTCGTCCGGCCGCCCAGCCGCTGAACGGACCTTTCCTGGAGGACGCGGAGTAATTTGCTCTGCAGTCCGTGGTCGAGCGTCGTGATCTCGTCCAGAAAGAGCGTGCCGGTTTGCGCCAGCTCGATCATGCCAGGCTTGGCGGTATCGGCTCCAGTGAACGCCCCTCTTTCATAGCCGAACAGTTCGGATTCCATCAGGGTCTCAGGCAATGCAGAGCAGTTCAGGCAAATGTAGGGCTTGTCGTGGCGGCCGCCGCTCTCAACGATTGCCCGAGCCACCAACTCTTTTCCGACACCGCTCTCGCCGCGGATCACCACGCTCGCGTTGCTGTCGGCAACCGCTTCAATAGCCTGATAGACCCTGCGCATGGCCTCACTGCCGCCGATCAGGCCACAAAAAGCTGCCTTGTTTTCGACCTGATCAAGAAGCCACTGACCCTCAAATTGTAAAGCTCTTTTCTCGAGCGTCTGAAGCAGGAGAGTCTGGATTTGCGCGCTGTCCACCGGCTTCAGAAAGAAATGGTCTGCTCCAGCATGGCTCGCCAACAATGGCAGTTCGCTGCTGGTCGAATCGGTAACGGCGACCATGATCAGGTCGTCGCGTAACCGGCGCATCTCCTGAAGCACTTCGATTCCGTCGGCGGCTCCGTCCCCGATACTTTCAAGGTCAAGCACAATGCCGTGGAGATCGGGATCGTCGATAAGAGTCTTGATCTGAAACTCCGTGCTTGCCAAGGTGGTGCGAAAGTTCGGGGAGAGGGCGCGTCGCATCTCCCGAAACATGGATTCCTCCAATGTGATGATGGCTACCGAATAGCGCTCGGTGGAAGGCTGACGTCGTTCGCTGGAATTTGCAGGACCCATGGCCGGGGTGGAATGCGCCGGATTATACGGCAAAGTGCAGTCATCGCGTACTAGGTTCACGGCGCCTTGCCGCGTTCAGGTATGATTCGGGAGCCTTTGCTGTCCCGGAGAATCATGCGTTCGGTCTTGCTCGCAGCTGTGCTGTCAGGTGCTTGTCTGCTCGCTGCCCAGGAGTTGGTTTCGCAAAATCCTTCTCTGCAGCCAGTGCGCCAGGAAAAGCGTGATGCCGACCACGAGCATGACAGCCCCACAGGCAAGAAAAGCATCGGGGAGACGACCGCACGGCTGAAGCGCAGCGTGAATGGCAGGGCAGTCGTGCGAAACCAATGTCAGTCGCAGGGGCACGAAGTCCAAATTGAAGAGGGCACAGAGATTACAGAAATGCACGGCTGCAATCTGGTGCTTAGGACTAGGAAGGTGTCAACCTCCGAAAAAGACGAGCCGAAGGAAGTGGTGTTTACCCTTTATGCTAACCTGGCGGAACTGACCACACCGACTTCGGTTCAACCGCTGATCTCGCCATGCAAGCCTGTCGATGGCCCAATCCTAAAGGTGATGAGCCGGACGGAGCCGGGAAAAACACTGCGCAGCATGCGTCGATTAAATGTCCAGAACCGCGGACAAAGCTTTCCTGGAACGGAAGAGCAAAGTATTAGAAGGGACCTGAGCTTCTTTTTTAGCGATGCGGCCGCCGCGAATAAGGCAGCGCGAGCACTGGATCGTGCAATCGAGGCATGCGGCGGGAAGGAATGGCCGGACGAAGATGACTTGCCTTGATTCGCGGCCATTCATGCTCGACGCGGGGCTGCTGCCTGACTGCAGATTCGCGAGCCATGATGCAGGATTTTGCAACATGCGCCGGGCGAATTGAAAAGTTTTCAATCTCAGTCCGGTTCTCAAAAAGATTGCTTATCCGGACAATTCTGCTGGAACCGCTTGCTGGGCACAGCTTCGTGAGCTCCCGCGCTGTTATTTTTATTGACAACTTACGAGCATCGTAAGAAGATTCGAGCACGCTGTCGGACTGTGCGGGGGGGAAGTCAGACAGAGTCATTCCCGAAAATACCCTTTTGAACCTTTAACCGGACGGAGATCCGGAAAAAGGGAATTGCCGGGTCGAATCGCCGCACTCTGTAAGTTTCCAGCTGACAGCCGTGTTGCTTGAAAAAGGGATAGTTCGCCCTTTTACCCCCCGCTGCACACAAAAAATTCACAAGTCATATTGCGCCAGATTTTCGCAAAGCCCAGTTCTCTGAGGAATGCGCCCCATGAGTCTTCGTCAGGCCGTCATTGCGGTAGGGTTGGTTCTGGTTTGTACCGCTGCTCTCGCCCAGGTTCCGGGCCAAAACATCAATATGGTCTCGGGTACGACCTGGCCGGCCGGTGACCCGTACTTGCAACGGCAGAACGAACCTTCGATGGCGGTGTCAAGCCGAAACCCCGAGCACCTGCTGGCTGGCTCGAACGACTATCGCACGGTGGACATTCCCGATCCCAAGGCGCCAAACATCCTTGGCGACGCCTGGCTGGGGGTGTACACCTCCCTCGATGGGGGCGAAACATGGAAGAGTACGCTGCTCCCGGGTTATCCGCAGGACACGTCAAAATTAGGTACGGCGTCGCCTCTGCATGCCTTCACGGTGGCGACCGACCCAACGGTGCGGGCAGGGACCCATGGCCTGTTCTATTACAGCGGGCTGGTATTCAATCGGGGCACAGGAATGCCCAGCGGCGTTTTCGTGGCCACCTTCCAGGATCAGAACAATAAGGGCAACGGAGACGCTGCGCTTTTAAGTAGCGACGCCAAGCCGCACGGAAATCCGTTCTCTTACCTGAACGCCACAGTCGTTGACAGCGGGACCACGGGACAATTCCTCGACAAACCGTGGATCGCCGTGGACATTCCGCGTCCAGGGCGAACGGCCACTTGCAAGATTAACGGCCAAAACGTCAGCAGTGGTTACGTTTACGTGTTCTACACGCAATTCAACGGATCACAAAATAATCCGTCTTCGAAGATCAAGGAGGTGACCTCGACCAATTGCGGCGTCAGTTGGAGCCACCCTATCACGCTGAGCCAGAGCGAGAAACTGGCTCAAGGCACGGTCGCCGCGATCGACCCGAATACGGGCACGGTTTATGTAGCCTGGCGGCAGATCTCGGCGGGTCAGAACGAGTCAAATGCGATTCAATATGCTTATTCCAGCGATGGCGGAAAAACGTTCACTGCCCCTCCTCCAATCTTCACATTCACAGCTCCAACGACTAAGAGCCCATACATTGCGGGCAGCGTTTTTGACCAGGCGCAGGTCAACAACACCACCTTCCGCTGGCTCGATGTTCCAACCATGGCCGTGGATGGTAACAGCCAAGTGTGGGTAGCATTTTCCCAACGCTTCAACGGTCCAAGAGCGAATACCTACGGGTCCCGCATCATGCTCACCACGTTGGCCAAAGGGTCCAGTAGCTGGACAAAGCCGATGATAGCGGATAGCACCGCGCCGGCCACTGCGTACGGTCACCAGTTCATGCCGTCGCTAAATTTTGCTTACGGCAAGATTGCTCTGGCCTGGTTTGACTCGCGTCGCGACAACATGGAAAGCGTGCTGCAGTGCCCAGGGGGCGGCACCTG
>QIAK01000147.1 GCA_003225515.1 Acidobacteriota bacterium
AATAACACCTGGTGGAATGCGTCGAACTCCACAACTCCGTTCGAGGTTCCTAGTCCGAAAAAGAATTCCAAAGATGATTTTTCCGGTTGGAAGGGTGAAACTCACACCGATTCCACTTCCAAGTTCAAAGCTCCCTCAAGCACTGCCGGAGCCGCTTGCAATCTCAAGCCTGTGGGCACGGATTACTGGTTCACCATCGATCATGCCCTGTTGACAGTCAGTCCGGGCAGCAGCACTACCTATAATTTGACGGTAACTCCGTTCAACTTCACTGGAACCGTCAACCTGACGCTGGATGGAATTACCGAGGTCAGAGGCCTCACCGCCACTCTGAGCCAGAGCTCCATTCAATCATCCGGAACTTCGGTTCTCACCGTAAAGGCAGCTTCCAACACCGCTCCGGGAACGTATTCCATCACCATCATCGCCAATAGTGGCAGCATGACTCGGACTGTCACCACGCAATTGACGGTGAACTAGAACTGTCACCACGCAATTGACGGTGGACTAGAACTTGGTCCGGGTTTGAAAAAAGGGCGCGGCTTCAAGCCGCGCCGTAAAACCAGCAAACTCCATCAGGCTTTGGCCGCCGGGCCACCTGATCGTCGGCCGACTCTTTCTGTCAGCACCAAGAATCCAGATCGCCCGGCAGGGTGCCGACTCGCACAACAGAAGCCGCTTCGACCTGCGGTAGAATCATCATCGTTTTCGAGCTTCAGCGAAGATCAAACGCTGCACGCGAAACGACCACCCATGATGAGAACGCAGGCTGCGACGTCTTTCTTCCTCTGCGTGTTCCTGGCTTGTAGCGCTCCATCGCAAAACACTGTTGCTGCGCGGCGCAGTGCTCCAACCGGAAAGCTCATCGCCGCTCGCAACATGACCGCGGCCCGCGGCGGTCACACTGCAACTATCCTCCCGGACTTTACAGTATTGATTGCCGGCGGCAAGCAAGAACGTGGCACGGTCCTGGCCAGCGCAGAAATTTACGATCCCACCAAGGAAACATTTTCACCGGCTGCGAAAATGACGATGGCCCGCGAAGGCCATGCCGCCGCTTCCCTGCCTGATGGCAAAGTTTTGATTGCCGGCGGTGCAACCCGGGGCGGAATTCCCCTCGCCACTTGCGAGGATTATGATTACGAAACGGGAAAATTCACTCCGCGGGGAAACCTGCACGCGCCCCGCGTTCATGCGGTAGCCACGGTGCTTCGCGATGGCAGAGTCCTGATCACCGGGGGCGAAAACGGCAATCAGCCTCTTGCCTCCGCCGAACTCTACAACGTCCTCACCGGCAAGTGGACTCGAGCCGCAAGCATGTCCGCCGCTCGCGTGAATCACACGGCGACGCTTCTTTCCGATGGCCGGGTTCTGGTCGCGGGAGGCACTGGGATGAATCACACAGCTCTGGCCTCGGCGGAACTTTTCGATCCGAAGACCAACAGGTTCATTCCTGGCGCAAGTCTTCACCAAGCCCGATCGAGCCACACGGCAGCGCTTTTGTCTAATGGCGACGTTCTGATTGCGGGCGGGGCGGACGGCACCGGCCATACTCCGATCGCCTCAGCAGAGGTTTATAAAACGAACACGGGTTCATTCAGTCTGACGGCAAATCTCATCGAGGCACGCTTCCAACTTCCCGACTCCACTTCCCTACTGGATGGCCGGGTCCTGATCGTGGGCGGTGCGGCCTCCGCCGAGATTTACGACCCGAAGCTCGGATCTTTTCGCACCGTGGAAGGAAGCCTCGACACAGCTCGTTACCATTCCGCAGCCCTGCAACTCATGGACGGTAGCACGCGCATCTTCGGCGGCTTCGATTCAAAAGGCGTCAGTACAGCCAAGACCTGGATCTACCGCCTGAAGTAGACCGGGAACCGTAAGACTCTTTCATGCTTCCGATCTCGGAGATGCTTCGCCGTGCCCACGACTAAACATGTACTTAGGGCTCCTTGATTTAGGTCCAAAAAAAACGCGGATTCTGTAGAGCCAAGCTCTCCAGAATCCGCCTGAGGTGGTACAACTCAATCCTAACTAGTCACCTGTGCCATTCAGGGTAACCTTCTGCGGCCCAGTCCAATCGGGGTCGCCGATGCTGAAGGTAGCCGTAAACGTCCCGACCGCTTGCGGCGTGAATACTATGCCATACGTGCAACTGGAACTGGCCGGTACGCTCGTTCCGCACGTGTTGGTCAGGATGCTCCAGTATGGCGCTGTGCCGCTAAAGCCGGCGCTGCTGATCGCCATGGCGGTAGTGCCCGCATTCTGGAAGGTTATGGTCATCGGAGCGCTGGTCGCGCCGACTTTCGTTGTCGGGAAGTTCAGCGTAGTGGGCGAAACCTTTACCGCCGTTCCCTCGCCGTTGATCAGCAAGCCTTGCTTCTCCAGCGTGAAGTTGCCGTAATAGACCATCGTCACGGTTTCATTCCCAGCCGGTTGCATAGTCGGAGTGAAGTAGACAGTCGACGTGCAACTGGCAGCTGGTAGCAGTGGGGTAACCCCCGTTTTGTCACAAGTTGTAGTAAAGCTGAAATCGTTCTGGTTGACGCCTTCCAGATCGATATTCGAGAAGTAGATGTTCACCCCGCTCTTGTTGGTAAACGTATTCGTCAGCCCGGCGCTCTTAACAAAGAGCAGGGTGGTGGGAAACGTCTGCTTGCGGGGCGCCAGGTAAATTGGAATGTTGCCGGTGCCCGAGGCCTGAACGCCAAACACGCTGCCGTTTGACGCAGTGATCGTCATCTGTGCATTGGCGACTTCCGAAGCCGTAGGCTCGAAGACCAGCGAGTATGTGCAAGACGCGCCGGCCGCGACTGTCGAGCCTGCCGTGCCGCAAGTAGTCGCGCTTATCGTAAAGTCGGTTGAGAACGCTCCCACAAAGGCAACCGTACCGACGGTGTAGCTTGTGGTGCCGTTGTTCTTCAGCGTAACCGTCTTAGCTGTGCTGGCGGTACCAGAAGTCTGCTTTCCGAACGCCAGCGCACTGGGTGTCAGCGAGATCACGTTGTCCGTCAACACCGAAACCATATTCGCAGTCAGCGCAGCCACGGCGATGTCGAGCTTACCGTTGCCGTTGAAATCTCCAATGGCGACACCGGACGGCCCAGCATTAGTGAGAAATACCGACTGGCCCTTGAAAGTGCCATCACCGTTGCCGATGAGAGCCGAAACCGTGTTGTCGTTATAGTTCGCGGAGACCAGATCCAGCTTGCCGTCGGAGTTCAGGTCTGCGGTAGCCACGATCACCGCATTGGATCCGATCGCATATTCCTTATGATTCTGGAAAGTCCCATCGCCATTTCCCAACAGGATGGAAACCTGCTTGTTCGATGTGCCCACCGCCAAATCCAGTTTGCCATCGGCGTTGAAATCACCGGTCACCACGCTGTTGGCGCCGACCGCGACTGGAAATGGAATCGGACCCTGGAACGAACCATCGCCATTGCCCAACAAAATCGCGGCGGTTGCGTCAGTGTTGTTGGCGATCACCAGATCCAGTTTGCCATCCTTGTTGAAATCGCCAATTGCAACCCCGGAAGGACCATTACCGGTCGCATAATCCACGTGCGCTTTGAAGGTGCCGTCACCATTTCCGAGAAGAACAGCCACTTTGTTATCGTTCAGGTCGGCAACGATGATGTCCAACTTGCCGTCCCCATTCACGTCCGCCGTGGCAAGCGCTACGGGATGAGCGCCGGTCGCATACTCCTGGTGGCCCTGGAGAGTGCCGTCTCCGTTCCCCAGAAGGATGGTAATTTCGCTCTGAAATTCGTCGACGGTCGCCACATCAGCTTTTCCGTCGCCATTGAAATCACCGGTCACAATCGCAATGGGATGTCCCGGTACCGGGTATTCCACGTGCGTCGGGAACGTTCCGTTTCCTGAACCCAGCAGCACCGACACGCTGTTGTTTCCGGTGGCAACCACGAGATCAGCTTTGCCATCGCCGTTCAAATCTGTAACCGCTACGTCTTCCGGCGAGAGATCGGTGGTGTAATCCAGCTTGCCAAAAGCGGTTGTGTATCCGTTCTTAACGACTTGAAAATTTGCAACGTTCGAACGACCGCCGCCCGGCGCGGGATTGGAAACCGTTACCGCTATCGTCCCCGCAGTGGCGACATCAGTAGCCGTGATGGAAGCCGTCAGTTGCGTGCTCGACACAAATGTCGTAGTGCGGGCATTGCCATTCCAGTTCACCACCGCTCCCGAGACAAAGCCAGTGCCGTTCACAGTCAAGGTAAATGCGGCCGCGCCCGGTGTCTTCTGTCCCGGCACGAGCGGCGTGTTGATCAGCGGCAGGGCATTCGTAGCCATCGCCGTGGAGGCTCCCATCGCCAAAATCATCATTACGGTTACGGCCAGTGTCGCGCAGTTGTTGAGGCGATTTGAGGTGGTTCCCTCACCCAAAGTGGTTGCGGCGGGCAGTCGGCAAAAATTCACGGGGTATCTCCCTCTCATTGATTCGTTTGGTGTTGAAGGTTACTAGGAGCCCTCAAAATGATCGCTCGGCGGGTGGGGGGATGGGAAAAACCGAGTCGAGAGACTTAGTTTCGCCGCGTTCCGTAGCGCTGTCAAGATGAAGGAACTTGCATACAGAGTCTTTCGTTTCGGCAGAAATAGCGCTTGTTTTCGGCTCTTCAGCGGGGTTTTCCCTCAGGAAAGCAGCAAGCTTATCGTGTTGGAATCACCGTATTTAGCTCTTTTTGGAGCACCGGAAGCGCAACTTCTATGAAAACTTGGGGTTATGATTATTTGCTCGGGTTGTTCATTGAATCCATCGAGGAAAAATAGAACGATGTCGAAGAACGCCCTCCCCACATCGAAGCCCGACCTGTTCCTCAAATTTCTCAGTTTGATAGTTCCCGTCCTCGCGCTGGCAGGAGCAATTTCCTGCGGAGGCGGATCGTCAAACCGTCCTGGAGGCGGCGGCGGTGGTGGCGGTGGCGGCGCGGATTGCAAACTTCCATTGCCGGTGAACTCTTCTCCCTCAGCGCAGGGTGGTGTGGGCAAGCAGGTTCCCAGCACTTTCATGGATCTGCATGTGGGCAGCAGCAACCTCGTCTCGACGGTGACAGTTCCTTACGGCGGACTGCGACTCTGGGATACGGCCACGGGATGGGCGCAGATCAACACAGCATCTGGCGTTTACGATTGGAGCAATCTGGACGGCTTTGTCTCGGCATTACCCCCAGGCCACGACCTGCTTTATAACCTGGCGCGCACTCCGGCGTGGATATCAAAGAATCCATCGGATACCACTTGCAGCTACAGCACCTCCGCCGAGGGCGGCCCAGGCCAATGCCAGCCTCCGTCCGATCTGAACTCCGATGGCACTGGCACGGATGCGGCATGGATCAAATGGGTGTCGGCAGTTGCTTCTCGCTACAAAGGCCAGATCAAGTATTACGAAATCTGGAACGAGTGGAATGCCAAAGTTTTCTGGGTAGGCACTCCGGCGCAATTGGTTCGCATGGAACAGGACGCACGCTGCGTCGTCGACGGCCCGCCCGCCGGCTCGTCGTGCAATCCCGGCAGCACATTTCCTAGCGGAACGGCGATTGATCCTGGCGCAAAGATCGTCAGTCCCTCGCCGGTCGGGGCGGCTGGGTCTATGCTCTCCTCGGTCAAAGACAATCTCAATACCTATTTCGGGACATCGGTGAGCGGACATGCCGGCGGAGAGTTCGCCGACATTATCGGCTTTCACGGTTACGTTTCCACGGGTAAGAGCGGAACCTGTCCAGTTCCAGAAGACGTGGTCACCGTAATCGACGACATGAATAGCGCCATCACTTCGGCCCCGGGGGAAACTGGAAAGCCCTGGTTCAACACGGAAGACGGTTGGAGCAAAGCCGCGGAAGAAGGCTTCCTCGACCAGGACAGAGAGTCTGCTTTCATGGCACGCTATGAACTGCTGCAGTGGTCCATGGGCGTTGATCGTGGATATTGGTATCGCTGGGATAGTACCGTGGGCTATCAAGGTGCGCTTTGGACGAACAGCACAGGTCCGATCCAGGCAGTCAGCACCTGGGACGAAGTCTCCAAATGGATGGTTGGAGCTACTCTGAGCACGGCCTGCACCGTCAAAGGCACGGTTTGGCAGTGCGGATTCACACGCTCGGGCGGATACGCCGCCCTGGCGGTCTGGGACTCTTCGCAGGATTGTCTGAAGACCAATTGCCCGACGACTGCTTTCACTCCTCCCGCAGGGGGCTACACGCTGTATCGAGATCTCACCGGCAAGGAAAACAGCATCAGCGGGTCCGTTCTCATCGGGGCGAAACCCGTTTTGCTGGAAACATCCAAATTGCCGTAAGAAGTGCGGGCGAGGACGCCCTCGCCACACCCTCACGGAATGATTCAATAAAAAAGAGCGGCCGGTAGTGGCCGCT
>QIAK01000602.1:0-2905 GCA_003225515.1 Acidobacteriota bacterium
GGATCGCCGGACTGCCCCGGATGGTTCACCGCTCGGGAGTTGTCCCAGTTCCCCACATCAATCACCAGACGGGCCGAGGGCCCGGCAACCTGGCGGAAATCGCTGCCGCGGTAAGCCGACGCATTTACGGTATAGCCGCTGCCATTCTTTGCAATCGGCCCCACGTTGATCTTCGCTCGGGTTTCGTCATCGACCAGTGGCGAAAAAGGATGCTCGGAAAGATTGAACTGAAGCTTTCCCCATTTCCACTGCTGGGACTGTCTGCCCTGAAGCTTTTCCATTTCCAGATAAGCCGCGCCCAAACTGCTCAGCAGCAAATCATTGCGCTGCTCGGTTGCGTTGCCCTCGAAGCGAGTTTCAGGATGTTCCAGCGCATCCAGCATCGCGCCTGAATCCACCCGCTGAAATGCATCCGCCGCAGCCTTGCTCAGCACCGCGTGTTTGAACGCCGGCGCCACCAGACTTCATGCAGCGCCGCCTGTGGCGAATCTCCGTCCAACGTTGCATTCCAGCCTTTGAGTAAGTTCAGGGCTGCCTGGGTAGAGGCATCTTCGCTCGACAATCCTTGCAACAAAACCATCAACCGCCGCGCCGGAATCGAGACCACATCATTCTGAAGTTTCATCGAGTCTTCCACCGAGACCCGATTTTCTCCCGACAAGACCTCCACGATTCGTTGATGGCGAAATGGCACTCCCCATTCGAAAGCGAGCTTGCGTTCCTTGTAGGGATAATCCGGCGGCAGATTCATCTCGTTCGAAGTCGTAATGTATCCCGCAGCCGGATTATAGATTTGCGGCAGTTCATTCTGCTTCCATCGTCCTGCCCACTCATACCGTCCATCTCCCGAAACCGGCAGCAATCCATCCCAATTCGGACGGATGGGAGCAAATCCGGCAGCCGCCCAACCAATGTTTCCCTTCACATCCGCGTAGACGTGATTGATGGGCGGCGTACCCCATCCTTCAAGCGACTTTTTGAATTCATCAAAGGTCCGGGCGCGCATGAAACTCAGCGACGCCAGATACGGCGACGTGCCCAGTTCCAGCCAGTCGGTGCGAACCGCAAAGCCACCGGCCCATGGCGGGTGAACTTCAAGTCAACTGGAACTGCGGCCAGTCCTTTTACTTTTATCTCTTCATGAATCACACGGAATTTTTCCCATTGATTGCCGTACTTGTATTCGTTCCGGTTGGCAGGATTCAGTTCGTACACATACAGGTCTTCCTGATCCATTGAGAAGTAGGTTCCGCCAAACGCGATCCAATCGTTATGACCATTCGAAATCGACGGGATTGCGGGTTCGCCGATGCCGGATACGTGCAGCGTAGGAGAATTAAGATCGGCAATATAGCGCAAGCTGGGCTCTGAATAGGCGCGGTGTGGGTCGTTCGCCATGATGGCGCTTCCGGTCGCCGATTTCGAGGCAGAGATCACCCAATTATTGCTTTCGTCCCGCTCTTCCCCACCGCGCTGTTCCACAGTTCGAAGATCGGGAACGACTTGGGCGACGACGTCTGAAGGCGATTCTGCTTTGAAGCGAACCTCCTGCGTCGCCAGGTCGAAGACCTTCAATACATCTTTGGGCAGACAAGGATCTAAGCCTTCGGGAATCCGCGTGTGCCACTCCGGTTCCAATCGAAATCGAAGCTCGTCAGTCCTCACATCGGCGGCACAGGCCGTTTTCGCGCGGGCCACTTCATCTTCCAGATTCCCGCTCAGCCCGTGACTGCGAATCCGAACCACGTCCTCGGCTAGCCAATGAGCCGGCTTATAGTTCAGTTTTCTGAATTCGAAGGGCATCCGGTCGGGATTTTTTTCCAGCCAGTCAATGTAAGCATTGATCCCGGCCACAAAGCTGGTCGCAATCTGCTCCGCATCTTTGCTGTATACGGCCCACTCCTGTTTCATATCGCCGCGAAAAATGAACAGGCGCGTGGCTTTGTCCTGCTCAATGAATGCAGGCCCGAAGACTTCCGCCAGTTGCCCCAATCCGCGTCTCCGCCACGTATCGATCTGGAAGAGCCGGTCGCGCGCAGCATTGAAACCCTGCGCAAAGAACAGATCGCTTTCATTTTTCGCGTAGATATGCGGAACGCCCCAGTGGTCAATCACGATCTCGACTGGCGCGCGCAGCTCTGACAGCACAATTTTTTCGGTCGGGACAGCGTCGTTCGATGCCTGAGCGGATGCCGGCCCGCTCACGACGCCGGCAATGCAAATCACGACAGCGACAAGCGTTCGAATTCCGCAAAATCCTGCACGCTTACCGGCGTTCGGCATCATCGTCTCTCCACTGCGCCGCTTACGTTGATCGTCACAGGTTCTGGATTGTACATCCCGCGCGCGCAGACTCTCTCAACCGGCATTCAATTCTTTCTTCATCACCAGCGCGTCCACGCCATTCGAATAATACCGGGGCCAGGTTCGGATCACGCTGTAGCCGTGGCGCTTGTAGAAAGATAGGGCCGAGAGATTATCGACGGCGGTCTCGAGTCCCACGGACGGGAGTCCTGCCGCGCGCAGACGATCCTCAGCAGACTGCAGCAGGAGCGATCCCACCCCCGAGCGGCGCGCATGGGCAAGCACGTCAATCGTTATTACATGTCCCGTAAGGCCCTGATGTGCCACGATGAAGCCCGGAATCGAGCCATCTTTGTCGTTGACTGCCAGCAGAGTGAATGTACCTTTGTGGCGTATGTAGGACTTCAGTTCTGATCTCGAATAGGCGATCCCCGGTGGGAAGCATTGCTGGTCCATCAGCCAAAGCGTTTCAAAGTCCTCGGATTTGAAGTCGCGAATAACGAAGGGCACGCCGACATTGTAGCGGTCCAGGGGGCGACTCCCTCAAAAGGCGCGTTTTCCACAGCTCGGCCATTCCGGGAGCGGGAAAAAATGCATTTGG
>QIAK01000602.1:3022-3541 GCA_003225515.1 Acidobacteriota bacterium
CAACCGCCGCAAAGGGATCGAGGCCCTGCGCTGGGTGCAATCGGCCTGCGCCGGCAAAGGTCGCATCCTCGACTCCCGCTGGCTGAACAGTTCCCGTCTGCATGCCCGCCTGCAGTTCCCTTCCCGCAGTTTTGAAAACGCCCACGTCACCATGAAGTTTCGGCCGCGAGCGCTGCCGGTCCACTGGCTGCTGAGCTGCTGGCACAAGCAGAAAGAGACGCTGACTTTCGAGGCCGACCTGGGCGGCTCCCCCAGCTTTCACCTTGAAGTTGTGCGGCATCGCTGGTGCGCCCACAGCCGCGGCGTCACGGCCCGCAAACGCAATGACAATGATAGTGACCGCGAGTGGGACGTGTATGAGCCCGGCCCTGTAGTTCTCACCACTCGCACGCACTGGAAGCAGGATTCGACGCCCGAACTCAACACTCTAATGACTGTGCGCCAGCAGGACGTGCTGCAGGTCCGCTTTCGCCCCGAATCTCCCCAGTTCTCTGCAACCATCTCCCTCGATGCACTCTA
>QIAK01000602.1:3641-4920 GCA_003225515.1 Acidobacteriota bacterium
GCTTTTCAGCGAAGCGAAGGATCTCCATTAGCACCGGCCCCACGGCGTAAGCTCATACACCGCTGACCACGCCACCAAAGAAATGAAGTAAACTTCCACCATGCCCAGCGGCCGCCAAGGCTCAATCCATCTCTTCCGTTTCTCTGGAATCGACGTCTTTCTCCACTGGTCGTGGTTTCTGGTGGCGATGTATGAAATCAGGGGCTCTGCCGGCAGATATTCCTCCATCAGCTGGAACATTCTGGAATATCTCGGCCTGTTTCTGATTGTGACGCTGCACGAGTTTGGACACTCCCTGGCATGCCGGCAAGTCGGAGGCAGAGCGGACCGGATCGTGCTGTGGCCGCTCGGAGGCGTGGCCTATGTCGACCCGCCGCCGCGGCCCGGCGCTACTTTGTGGAGCATTGCTGCGGGGCCGCTGGTGAATGTTGTGCTGTTTCCGGTCTTGTGGATCGTCATGAATGCAAGCCGCTCGGCGGCGGCGCCCGATCTGTTCCAATTACTTTATACGCTCTGCTGGAAGATTGATCTGGGTTTGCTGATTTTCAATATTCTGCCCATTTACCCGCTCGATGGCGGGCAGATCCTTCGCTCGCTGCTCTGGTTTGTCCTGGGACGTGGGCGAAGCCTGATGGTCGCCGCTGTCCTCGGCCTGATCGGCGTTGCCGGATTCATCGGTCTCGCCCTCTGGAGACGAGACATCTGGTTGGGAGCGATCGCTGTTTTCGTCCTCATGAACTGCTGGGGAGGCCTACAACAGGCGCGGTCGCTCATTCGGTTGGGGAAGTTGCCGCGGCGGGATGGCTTTGCCTGTCCCCGCTGCAAGGCGTCTCCGCCGATTGGCGAGTACTGGAGGTGCGGCAAGTGCGGACAGCCCTTTGATACGTTCGTCACGCATGCAGCATGTCCCAGCTGTTCGACCCAGTTCGCCGAGACCAAGTGCCTCGACTGTGGAGGACTTGCTCCCGTGAACGAGTGGATGACGGCCACGCTTGTGCCCTCGCACCAGTGACTTGCGTACACTCTGAATAAATCGCTTTTATGCGGCTCATCAGCTTTTTCGATTTGCCGCGAATAGAGATGCCGCGCTATCCTTCGTGTTCCAGTCAGTCCTGTTGAAACCAGCCATTTCAACTTCTTGTTCGGATAAACATGTTCCGGTAGCCGTGTCCGTGATGTGGTTTTGCCCAAATCATACGATTCAACACCAAGGAGACTGAACGATATCCATGCCCACTGAACTGCGCAATTTCCTGGCACTCTCATATGATGAACTCGA
>QIAK01000148.1:0-5635 GCA_003225515.1 Acidobacteriota bacterium
TTGGAATTGAAAAGAGGCAAGACTGCGGTAATCGTGGGCGCCCAATGGGGCGATGAAGGTAAAGGCAAGATCGTTGACGTCTTGTCGGAGAATTTCTCCGTCGTCGCCCGTTATGCCGGCGGGCACAATGCCGGCCACACCGTAATCATCCACGGCAAGAAGTTTGTCCTACAGTTGGTGCCGTGCGGCGTGCTGCGGAGCGGTTGCCGAAGTGTGATCGGGAACGGTGTGGTGCTCGATCCGCTCGCGTTTCTCAAAGAGGCAGGTGCTCTGCGCGAGGCTGGAGTGAAGATTGACGGCAATCTCTTCGTTTCAAACCGCGCTCATGTGATTTTGCCGTACCACCGCATGATCGAATTAGCCGCCGAGAATGCACCAGGACGGGTCAAGATTGGTACCACATCGCGCGGCATCGGTCCGGCTTACGAAGACAAGATGGGCCGCCGCGGGCTCCGGGTTGCCGATCTGCTGGACCTGAAACTTCTCAAGACACACATCGAGAATGCGGTGCGCGAGAAAAATATGATCGCGCACGCGCTCTTCAATACCGAACCTCTCGACGCCGACAAGATGTATACCGAATACGCGCAGGCGGCCGAGAAAATCGCGCCATTCGTCTGCGATACGGCCGTTTTGCTGAACCAGGCGCTGGCCAGCGGCGAATCAATCCTGTTCGAAGGCGCACAGGGCACCATGCTCGACATCGATCATGGGACTTATCCGTTTGTGACTTCTTCGAGCGCGACCTCGGGCGGGGCAGTGATCGGCACGGGCGTAGCGCCTAATGCTATCGATTCAGTCATTGCTATAACAAAAGCCTATTGCACGCGTGTGGGGGAGGGGCCATTTCCCACAGAAGACAACGGCGAGGCGGGAAACGATCTGCGCAAACGGGGTAACGAATACGGTGCCGTTACCGGACGGCCTCGGCGCACCGGATGGATCGACCTTCCGTTGCTGCGCTATTCCGGAATGATCAACGGGACCTCGTGGCTGGTCATCACCAAACTTGATGTGCTTGATACGCTGGCTGAAATTCCAGTCTGCATCGCCTTGAAGATGAATGGGAAGACTACGGTTGACATGCCGGCGCAGGCCAGCGGCTACGAGACGATCGAGTGTGTCTATAAGAAACTGCCGGGCTGGCAGACTTCGACCGAGGGCATTACCGAGTTCGAGAAGCTGCCCAAACGCGCCCAGGAATATCTGGAATTCATTGAGCAGGAAGCGGGCGCGAAGGTGGGCATGATTTCCACCGGTCCGGACCGCAGCCACACCATTCTGATGGACGAGTTTGTGAGCGAGTTGAAGATGGCAGCGAAGAAAGCCTAGAATGTGCTGCCCAGCTGACCTGTGAGCGGGGAAGGAGCGAAACGATGGTGGTGTTGGCGGTTACCTGGATGGCGAAGGTAGGGCACGAAGCCGAAGTTGCCGCAATTCTTGAGAAGCTGACTCAACAATCCCGCATGGAAGCGGGGTGCGCCATGTACCAGGTGCATCGGCACAAAACGGAACCGCGCCGCTACTTCATCTACGAGCAGTATAAGGACGATGCCGCGCTCGAAGCCCACCGCACCGCGCCGCATTTCCTGCAGCATGCCAAGAAAGAACTGCCGAAGGTGGCCGATCGAGTGGAAGGGCATCTTTTTGAACCGCTGGGATAATTTTGTGTGGCGCGGGCGCCACGCCCGCGTTTGTCGATGACAATTGCTGAAGTGTTTGCGGGCGCCGCCGAATAAGCAGATCGATCGCGGCAAAAATCGATCCCAGTTATTTCTTGTCGATCATCAACTCGCCGCCGCTCGCGTAGCTTTCTTTTGAGACCTCGTTGAATGCCACGATAATTCCCTCGCGGCGCGCTCCCGCTTCTTCTACCAGCGCATCAGTGATCCGTTTCGCGATCTTCCGCTTCTGATCGGCGGTGCGGCCTTGCAGCATCGTGACTTGAACCATCGGCATAAGAACCCCAGTGTCAGTTGCCAGTACTCAGTTGCGTAAAGACTTATCCGTGAAGATCCGTGGCCTATTTTGCTAATTCGTATCCCGCGAAGAAGAAGCTTAACTCGAACCGGGCGGTATCTTCTGCGTCCGAGCCGTGAATGGCGTTGTGCTCGATGTTGCTGGCCCACTTCTTGCGGATCGTACCCTCTTCTGCGTTTGCCGGATTGGTGGCGCCCATCAGCGTACGCAGATCTGCAATGGCGTTCTCTTTTTCCAGTGCCAGGACGACGATCGGTCCGCTGGACATGAAGTCGGTAAGTGTATTGAAAAATGGGCGGCTGGCGTGTACGGCATAAAACTGCTCGGCTTGATGCTTGGATATTTCCAACATCTTCATGGCTAGGATGCGGAATCCCTTTTTCTCAAACTGCTCAATGATGTCGCCTACGGCGTTCTTGCGGACGGCATCAGGTTTAACTATGGTGAAGGTACGTTGCAGAGTTTTCATAAGTAGGTCGTCGGTCCTTGGTGGTTGATTTCGTAGAGAGGTTGCTGGCAACGCCTCTACCTACACGCTGACTCCCAGCGCAGCAGCGAGTGTCTCTCCTATTGCAGCCGGGGACTTCGCAACTCGGATCCCGCAGGCTTCCAGCGCCTTCATTTTTTCCGCGGCTGTGCCTTTGCCGCCCGAGATGATCGCCCCGGCGTGCCCCATACGGCGCCCCGGAGGCGCGGTCTGTCCGGCGATGAAGCCGATTACCGGCTTCTTCATGTGAGCCTTCACAAACTCGGCAGCCGTTTCTTCAGCATTGCCGCCGATTTCACCGATCATGATGACCGCTTCGGTCTCAGGATCGCGGTTGAACAAATCGAGCGCATCAATAAAGTTCGTGCCAATAATTGGATCGCCGCCAATTCCGATCGCGGTGGACTGTCCAATGCCGCGTTGCGTGAGCTGATGCACCGCCTCATAGGTCAGCGTGCCCGACCGCGACACAATGCCGATCGAACCTTCTTTGTGGATCGATGCCGGCATAATGCCGATCTTGCATTTGCCCGGTGAAATGATGCCGGGGCAGTTCGGACCGATCAGTCGCGACTTCCGGTTCTGCAAAAATTCCCAGGCCTTCACCATGTCGAGTGTCGGAATGCCTTCTGTGATGCAGACGACCAGGTCAATCTCGGCATCGGCGGCTTCCATAATGGCGTCCGCCGCGAATGGCGGAGGAACAAAGATCACCGTGGCATTGGCGCCCGTCTTATCTGCAGCCTCGCGGACGGTATTAAAAATCGGCCAGCCCTCGTGCATAGTGCCGCCTTTGCCCGGCGTCACTCCTCCAACGATCTGCGTGCCGTAGGCTGCGCTCGCCTTCGCATGGAAGGTGCCTTCGCGGCCGGTAAGGCCCTGCACAAGCACCCGCGTGTTTTTATCGACTAAGATTGCCATTTGAAAATCCTCTTCGCTGGTAGGGACTAGGGTCAGGGGCTGGGGGCTAGCATTCAGACCTCGTGGTGAGCGCTCAACTAACCTCTAGCCTCCTACCCTGTCTTACCGCCATTCCGTAACGCCCGCGGTGCCTCGGGCAGCCGCAACCACCTTGTCAGCCGCATCCTTCATGGTGTCGGTGACAAGAAAATTGAATCCTGAGTTCATGAGGATCTTCTTGCCCTCATCCACATTCGTTCCTTCCAGCCGCAACACGATCGGTAATTTGATGTTGGTCTTGCGCGCGGCGTCGACCACTCCCGTGGCCAGCGTATCAACGCGCAGGATTCCTCCAAAAATATTGATAAGAACGGCCTTCACATTCTTGTCGCTGAGCAAAATCTCGAATGCGTGTGCGACTTGGTCAGAGCTGGCGCCACCACCCACATCCAGGAAGTTGGCGGGCATTCCTCCGGAATATTTGATAATGTCCATCGTCGCCATCGCGAGCCCCGCGCCATTCACCATGCATCCCACGCTGCCGTCGAGCTTAATGTAATTCAGGCTGTACTTCGAGGCTTCCACTTCCAGAGGATCTTCTTCGGTAATGTCGCGCAGCTCGCGCAGATCAGCGTGGCGGAATAGTGCGTTGTCGTCGAAGGTGATCTTGGCGTCCAGTGCGAATAGTCGTCCGTCGGTAGTCGTGATGAAAGGATTGATTTCGAGCAGCGAAGAGTCTGTATCGAGAAAAGCTTTGTAAAGGCTGGTCAGGAACTGCACAGCAGGGTTGATTTGCTGCGCCTTCAGGCCGAGCTTGAACGCGATTTTCCGCGCCTGAAAGGCCTCGAGGCCCATGCCCGGATCGATGTGCTGCTTCAGAATGGCATCCGGATTTTCGGCGGCGACCTGCTCGATGTCCATTCCCCCCGCGGCCGATGCCATGAACACCGGTTTGCCTTCGGCCCGGTCCACCAGAATGCCAAGGTAAAGTTCCTTCTCGATGGGCAGCGTCTCTTCAATGAGCAGGCGCCGCACGATGCGACCCTCAGGTCCGGTCTGATGCGTTACCAGCTTCATGCCCAGCATTTGGGACGCAAGTTCGCCGGCTTCGTTCACCGACTTGGCAATTTTCACGCCGCCGCCTTTACCGCGGCCTCCGGCGTGAATTTGCGCTTTGACCACAACTCCGCTCGCGCCGGCGTTGAATAGATCTTTGGCCGCGGCTTCGGCCTCGTCCTGCGACGCGGCCATCGCTCCACGCGGTACACTTACGCCATACTTCTTAAGGATTGCTTTTGCCTGGTACTCATGGATTTTCATAAACGAATGACTCGTCAGTTAAGAATCGGCAGGACCCAGCTTGCGGCGACGCACTGCGGGCAGCAAACTTGTAATTCTATAGAAGGGCGGCGGATTAGGGCAAACGCAGTCGGGACATTTTTCGGCGCACCTATACAAGAAGGGAATACATTCTGGCCTCTGGAATGCTGCGTCTTTTCTGTTGCTAAAACATCAAAATTCGGGAATACCGATCGAAGCTTTGTGGGGGAGTTGTGAAACTGATTTCGCTGAACGTTGGGAAGCCCAGGCTTGCGCTTTATAACGGAGCCACGATCAACACCAGCATTTTCAAGGAGCCAGTGTCCGGGCCCGTTCACCTTCGCAAGCTGAATCTGGATGGCGATCGGCAAGCCGATCTCTCGGTTCACGGCGGCCCGTTCAAGGCCGTCTACGCTTATCCTTCGGAGCACTACGAGTTTTGGCGTCAGGAGTTGCCAGGGACGGCCCTACCGTGGGGCAAGTTTGGCGAGAACTTTACCAGCGAAGGCCTGTCTGAACGGGAGTTGCACATTGGAGATCGGCTGCAAATCGGGACAGCCACAATCATGGTCCGGCAACCGCGGGTACCGTGTTATAAGCTGGCCGCCAAATTCCATCGAGACGATATCCTTGCCCGTTTTTTGCGCAGCGGTAAAAGCGGTTTTTACTTTTCCGTAGAGCTGGAAGGAATCGTCACGGCCGGGGACTCATTCGAATTTCAGAGCCGCGAACCGCAGGCCATTTCCATCGCGGAGATGAACCGGCTCTACGTGGAAGAAAAGTACAATCGCAATCTGCTGGAGAAAGCGATTGCGACGCCTGCCCTCCCGGAAGACTGGCGCGACTACTTCAACAAACGTCTTGCTGGAACCGTCACGGTTAACCACTGATTGAGCGTTCTTCTCTTAATTCTTTGATCCCGGCAATTGAAAACTTCGGAGTTCGCCA
>QIAK01000148.1:5683-7723 GCA_003225515.1 Acidobacteriota bacterium
CGCGAACCACGGTGAATCGCTCGGCCGCGGGGAAGCTCGCGAGGTCATGGCTGAGGTGCTCACTCCTCAGTGCACCGATGCTCAGATCGCCGCGCTGCTCGTCGCGCTGCGCATGAAAGGCGAAACGGTCGAGGAAATCGTGGGCTTCGCCGAAGCCATTCGGACGGCGGCAGCGCCTTTACCCGTGGAGCGTGCAACCGACGCACTAGCCGTGACTGGCACGGGGCGCGATGCACTGGACGAGGCATCTCCGGCTGAAGATTCTCTCGTCGATACCAGCGGGACCGGCGGCGACGCCAGCGGTACCTTCAACATTTCCACCGCGACGGCAATGGTGACGGCAGGAGCGGGCGTGCGGGTGGCGAAACACGGCAATCGCAGCATCAGCTCAAAGTGCGGCTCGGCCGATGTCGTGGAGGCTCTGGGCGTGAACATCCAACTCTCGCCGGAGCGCGCCGCCGAGTGTCTGCGCAAAGTGGGCATCTGCTTTTTGTACGCACCGAATCTACATCCTGCCATGAAGCAGTTGCAGGCCGTGCGGCGCGAGTTGCGCATGCGCACCATGTTCAATCTGCTGGGGCCGCTTACAAATCCCGCGAGAGCGTCAGGCCAGGTCGTCGGAGTTTATTCGCTGGACCTAGTTGAAAAACTGGCAGAGGCCCTGAGTATGCTCGGCTTGAGGCGCGCCCTGGTTGTCCACGGGTTGGACGGCCTGGATGAAATTACGATTACCGGAGCAACGCGCATTGCCGAGGCCCTCGAGGGCACGGTGCGATCTTACGAAGTAGAACCGGAAGAGTTCGGCATGAGACGCGCCACGCTGCAAGACATTACAGGCGGTGATGCAACTGAGAATGCCGCCATCATTCGTGCGCTGAATGCCGGCGCAGCCCTGGTGGCGGCAGGCAGAGGGAATCACATTGCCGAGACGATCCCACTCGCTATTCAGTCGATCGATTCTGGTGCCGCATCGGAAAAATTGACCGCGCTCGCGCGCTTCACCTCGGCAAAATAATCGTTCGACCCACACCCGATTTATTGCGTTGCTCCGAATGACGGACGTATCGGAGCAAGTCTGAGCTGAAGATTACTTCTCCGCCGATTCAACCTTGAATGCATCATTCGTCATGTCGCTTTCAGGCACGCTGCCGTCGTTGACCACAATTTCCGTAGGAGCGGCAGGAAGCTCAATGCGGGTCACGGCTTTATTCTTGGCACGAACCTCGAGTCGCCGCATGATCTCCCCGCCGGTAAATTTGACAATGACCGGCACCTCGGCTCCAGCGGTGTCCAAATTAGCGACGGTGATCGTCAGCATGAACGAGCCCGACATAGTCTTCCGTGAGAAAGCGGACTCCACTTTGAAATCAGGCAATCCACGGTCACGGTAAACCCAATCGTCAAAGAACCATTCCAGGTCGCGCTGGGTCTGTGCCGCAATCAGGCGTGGCATATACGAGGGCTCTTTATCCTGCTCAGGGCTATAGCTGGCGAGCGCTTTTTTGAGCGCGGTCTCTCCGACCATATCGCGCAGCATCCACCAGACACACATCGCCTTGCTGCGATACAGTTCCTCGCTCGTGGTATTCACGAGCGAGTGGTTTACCTCATCGTCAGATCTCGGCACAGTCGTCTGCACTTCGACTTGGTTTAATGCAGAGCGGTGCAATCCCATATAGGCAATCGCAGCCGCGCGTCCATTCGCTTGCTCGATGTAGAGAGCCTGAGCAAAATGAGCAAGTCCTTCTTCAATCCACGGACGGAATGACAAAAACGAAGCGTGGGTAAGTTGATGAGCCAATGCCAGACCCGCTCCAGTTGCGTCGGTGCCGCTTAATGGAGTCATCAGCAATGTGCCGCTTTCGAATGGAGCATCGCGCGGAGACGCAAGATCGTCGATTTGGACCTTTTCGCTTGGCGCTGAAAGCCAATCCGTGATCAGTGGAACGACTCTTTCAGCCTGGTCAGCGTAGGTAGTTGCGGAAGCTTCGTGGTGAGGCAGAAAACGTATCTCGATCGAAGGCTTAACGATCTCTTGGT
>QIAK01000148.1:7743-9904 GCA_003225515.1 Acidobacteriota bacterium
AAACTCGATAGGTACACCCTGCATCTGCATATTGCACAGCTTCCGCTTCTTGATAAGTCACAGAACAGTGGTACCGATTCAACATGATCGTTGGCGCCGTTTCTTCCTTGGGCCTTCTCAGATCAATATGCAGGTGCATCTGCCGTCCGGCCTCCCGGGCCTTCCATCGTCCTAGCACTTCAAACACACTGTTGCCTTCGGAGAGATTCGCAACCTCGGTTGCGATCGGATACCACGCGACATATCCGGCGCCGCGCAACGCCGTGAACTTCGTGTCAATCTGGTCCCAATCCGTGCTATTCGCGGCTTCCTCGGGGGTGCCGATGCGCGTTAACCGGGTCGCGTCGAGCAGGATGACGCCTTCATACGCAATCTCTAATTCGATGGTGCCGTTTGGCGCGATTGCGTGCGGCAAAGTTACGATCGCCTCAGAGAGTTGGCCGGTGTGGTCGATGTCGGAAGTGTAAGGTTGGGAGACGAACTGCAGAGGCTTGTCGCCGGCTCTTACCGAGCGCCAATTGAGCGACGATGAAATCTGAAGGACAGCAATTTTCTGCGGAGCCTGCGTGTCGTTGCGCAGAGTGATCTTGCCGCGAACGCCAAGCCGATGTTGGTCCGGCTCAATTTGAGCGTTCAGGTCGTAATTGTTAATGCTGAAGGCCTCGCGGTCGAGAGAAAAGCAATTCACCACCGAGGCACAGAGAACACAGAGAAAACCCAGGCTCTTGTAAACCGACTTCATTTCGTATTGGATGCGCCCTCTCGTCGCCGCCGCTGGCGCACTATCTCATATAAAACGACCGCAGCCGCGACCGAAACATTCAATGACGGAACCTTGCCGAGCATGGGAATCGAAACCAGGAAGTCGCACTTCCTCTTAACCAGATCATGCAGTCCTTTGCCTTCTCCACCCAGCACCAGCGCGCAATCCATGTTGTAATCCATTTCGTAATAAGTCTTTTTGCTGCGTTCATCGAGGCCCACGGTCCACACATTGTGCTCTTTGAGGTCTTCGATGCTGCGCGCGATGTTGGTCACCTTGGCGATGGGCATGTGCTCGCTCGCTCCAGCCGAAACCTTGGTGACGGTGCCGGTCACGCTGGCAGCGCGCCGTTCGGGTATCACGATACCGTTGGCACCCGCGGCGTCGGCGGTGCGCAGGATCGCTCCGAGATTGTGCGGATCCTCCACTCCATCGAGGACGACCACCAGCGAATATTCCGCCCGCTTCGCGTTGATGACATCTTCGAGATCGTTATATTGCTTGGCCGAGGTGACGGCGACCACACCTTGATGCGCGGCATTGCCCGCCAATTTGTCGAGTTCCACGCGTGAAAGAAAACGCACGGGCACGCTCAATCGGCGGCAGTCTTCGATCAGTCGCTGCAGGCGGATGTCATGGCGCTCCTTTGCCATGCCGATCCACTCAAACGCTCCCCCGCGTGCCTTCAGCGCTTCGGTGACGGAATTGATTCCATAAATGTAGTGCATGAGTATTCAGTGTATCGAAAAGCGCCGATGTGAATTTGGCGCGGGCGCTCTCACCCACGTGGCGGTCCAGAACGCATGTGCGCTTGCAGGAATTGCACGATTTCGGAAGGCTCCGGCCTTTCGGTGTAATCCTCATTCGCAGCGGTGTACAAAATCGTGCCGTCGCGGTCCAAAATAAGAGTCGCAGGGATCGGCAACTCCCAACTCTCATCGCCGTTGGTGAAGGGCAGGTTAACGAAGGCTCGCCGATACACGTTCTCTTGAAGTTGCGGTACGCGGTAAGTAAGCCCAAATTGCCGTGCGATCTTGTTGCCGGCATCGGAAAGCAGCGGAAAGCGAAGCTTGTGCTGATCGTACATAAAGAACGATTGCTTCACCGTCTGCGGAGAAATAGCGACCAGAGTGGCTCCGACCTGCTCAATCTGAGGCAGAGCGAGATTCATAGCCTCCATCTGACCAACGCAAAATGGGCACCAGCGCCCGCGAATGAAACAGATGACGAGGCGTCCCTTAGCAAGTAGTTCCGAGGAAGAAACGAGTTTGCCATCGTGATCAGGAAGCTCGAATGGGAGAGCTTTCTCACCTGCTCGAAGAGTGTTCGCAGCCAGATGCTGTTGCTTGAGTTCAGCGACAGTCTGCGCGTGAATGGTCTGTGTCTCAGGCGGAACGT
>QIAK01000148.1:9964-16444 GCA_003225515.1 Acidobacteriota bacterium
CCACTTCATTTAGCTCCCTCGAAATTCGAGCACGGAGGCCCCATTTGAATCCTCCGCCCTCATGGCTTCCTTATCCCTCGAAAATGACCGTACAAGATGCTCTGGGGTGAGCCGGTCGCGTCGCGCTCCACGTAGATTTCTTCCCAATATGAGCGATCCACGAAACGATCCGGTTTCAGCGGTATTAACGGCGAGATCTCGCCGGAGGGCCAGCGCATTAAAAGCATCGAGCCGTCATTGACGAGAGTCACTTCTGCGTTCGGCTGGTAAAAGTCCGGGCCGAATTCAAACCTGCCGACATAGCGGCGGAGCTGCTCTTGCGAAGTTGCAGAACCTCCCGGCAAAAATCGTTCATAGGGCAAGCCCAGGGAAATTGCGGCCAAGTCATACCCGATTGTGGTCGTCGCCGAGGAATAAATGTTACTGAACACGATCATGCTCAATTTCTCACGCGGCAGGTAGATGACGAATGACGAAAAACCAGGAGCGTCGTTCACTAAGAACTGAGAAACTGCTATCTACATCCCTGGCAGCTTCATCCCGGCCAGCCTTCGCGCGAAGCTCGGTTTGCCCATTTGCTTGAACATCTTCTTCATCTGCGCGTACTGGCGAAGTAGATTGTTCACTTCCTGGACGGTCGTACCCGAGCCGCGGGCAATGCGTTTGCGGCGGTTGCCGTTGATGACCTCGTGGTGATTTCGTTCGTGCGAAGTCATCGAGTTGATGATGGCCTCGACGCGATTGATCTGCTTCTCGTCGACATTGTCGGCGGCTTTTTGCAGGCCGGAGAACGGTCCGATCGAAGGCAACATTCCCATGATGCTCTTCATCGATCCCATCTTCTTCACCTGGCGCAACTGGTCGCGAAAATCTTCCAGGGAGAAGCCGTCGCCGGTCAACGCCTTAGTGGCCATCTCCTGCGCTTTTTTCTTGTCGATCTGCGACTCGGCGCGCTCGATCAGCGACAGGATGTCGCCCATGCCGAGAATGCGCGAGACGATGCGGTCAGGATGAAATGGTTCGAGAGCATCGTATTTTTCGCCAACGCCGATGAACTTGATGGGTTGGCCGGTGACCTGCCGAATCGAAAGCGCCGCGCCACCGCGGGCATCGCCATCCATCTTGGTGAGAATGATGCCGGTCAGCGAAAGTTTTTTATGGAACTCATCGGCGGAGCGCACAGCATCTTGCCCAGTCATGGCATCCGCGACGAACAGAATCTCTGACGGATTCAGCAGCTTCTTCAGCGACTGCATCTCATCCATGAGTTGGTCGTCGATGTGCAAACGTCCGGCGGTGTCGACGATAAGCACATCGCATCCGCTGACCACGGCCTCGCGGCGGGCCTCTTTCACCAGGCGCTCGACAGTCGCTGTATTTGCCTCGCCGACTGTGCCTTCGTAAATGTGACTCTTAACTGCCTGCGCAACGACCCTCAATTGTTCACGGGCTGCGGGACGGTATACGTCGACCGAAACCAGGAGCGGACGATGTCCGCCGGTCTTGAACCAGTTCGCCAGCTTGCCCGACGTGGTGGTCTTGCCTGACCCTTGCAGTCCGGCCATAAGCACGACCGTGGGGGGCTGTGAGGCAAACTTCACGCGGGCAGTATCCTTGCCGAGAACCTCAACCAGTTCGTCACGCAAGATCTTGATGACCTGCTCGCCCGGCGAGAGCGCCGTCATTACTTCCTGGCCAACAGCCTTGGCGCGAATCTGGTCGATCAGTTGCTTGACGACTCTGAAGTTGACGTCGGCCTCGAGCAAGGCCAGGCGGATTTCACGGAGCGCTTCATCAATATTTTCCTCGGTCAGCTTGGCCTGGCCGCGAAGCGATTTGAACGCGCGTTGTAATTTTTCCTGTAAATTCTCAAACATAACGGTACAACTATTCTAGCAGTGCAAACCCATTGTCATCCTGAGCGAGGATTGATCTTCGCGCGTTATGCGAAGATCAACCGCAGTCGAAGGACTCCGTGCTCGCGTGCCGATGCACCGGCCAATCGGGGAGTTCTCCGATCCAGGATGACCATGAGGCTATGCGAACACTTCCTTCGCCGCGATCACCGTATTGCAGTGGATCGTTACTGTGTCCTCGATATTGCGCGCGTAGCCGCCTGCATAGGTCACCATGACGGGAATGTCTCGGGCACGCGCGACGCGGAAAACAAGTTCGTCGCGCTTCTTTAATCCTTCGATTGTTAAAGCGAGTCCGCCGAGCTGATCTTCGCGATAGGGATCGGCACCGGCGATGTAGCACAACAGATCGGGCTCGAACTGGCGCAGCCCGGAACTGATCGCATTGTCCAGCCACGCCAGATAGTCGTCGTCGCGGCAGCCGTCGGGCAGATCCACATCAATCGAAGACGGTGGCTTGTAGAGCGGATAGTTATTGTGCTGGTGCAGGGAGATAGTGAAGACCTCGCCGGCATGAGTTCCTCGCATTTTCGTCTTTGTTGCAGTGCCCGGTGAGAGCGTCGAACTTGAAACCGAGGGCAGCGGCACACTCTCGGTGCGCGTCCCGGCGAAAATTGCGGCAGTGCCGTTGCCTTGATGCACGTCGCAGTCGAGAGTCATCGCGGTGCGAATTTTGTCGTCGCGCTGCAGGCGGCGGATGGCGACGGCCACGTCGTGGATCATGCAGAACCCCTCGCCATGGTCGGGAAAGGCATGGTGAAATCCTCCGCCGATGCTGATGCACACTTTGTCGCTCAGGCATTGTCGCGCCGCCATGATTGATCCGCCTGCCGCCAGCCAGAACGCCTTGACTAGTTCAGGTGAGAAGGGAACTTCAAGTTCCATTTGTTCGCGAGGGCTGAGCGTGCCGGTCTTCAACTTGTGCACATACTCCGGTTTGTGGACGAGCAAAATGTCTTGATCAGTCGCAGGCTCCGGTTCAAGGAAGTCGGTGGCTTCGGCGATGTGGCTGGAAATCAGGCGATCGCGAATTCGCCGATATTTTTCGGCGGGGAATACGTGCTCGCCGATCGGAAGATAGTAAGCGTCGCTGTAGACGAGCTTGAATGGGAACATGTTCTGGACCGACTCCAAACACTTTGTCATCCTGAGCGGAGTGGGCAGTTCGCAATGCGAACTGTCCGCGCAGTCGAAGGACCTCGTCTCTGTTTGCACTCGCATCGGCTGGACAGGGAATTCTCACGATGCGGCCAGCCTCAAGAGAATTCCCAGCATTGCCGGCGCTGCCAGCGAGCACGGGGTCCTTCGATTCCGCGACGCACTGCGCTTCGCGCAGGGCGTTGCTTCGTTCAGGATGACAGAGCAGTGAACTATTTCTTCTTCTGGACCTGTACCGTGGGAGCGACCATTGGCCTCCGCACCGGTACGATCGCACCCTTCGACGGATCCGCAGCCGCGTTGGCGCGGGTCAGCACTTCCTGCTGAATGTACTGCACGAACTCCTGAATCTGGCGCTGCATTTCTTCCATGCGCTCGCGCATTTGCAGGATGATCGCCATACCGCTGATATTTACGCCAAGATCGCGTGCCAGCGAGAGAATGAATTCCAGGCGCTGCAAGTCTTCATCGGTATAGAGCCGCGTGTTACCTTCCGTCCGCGAAGGTTTCAGCAGGCCCTCGCGCTCGTAGAGCCGCAGGGTTTGCGGATGGATGCCGTACATCTCCGCTACCGACGAGATCATGTAAGCGCCTTTGGATTTACGTTTTGTCACAGGTTCCCTCGATTGATATTAGAGCACGATCATTTCTTCTTCCAAACCGCGATGCAGAATTGTGCCAAACCTCAAGTGCGTATCCGCATCCAAGGACCGGAGGCTATTATGGACGAAAATAATGCGATCAGTGTGATCGAAAATCTGATTGAAACGTGCAAAGACGGACAGAAAGGCTATCAGGATGCCGCCGCGCACACCAAGCGATCTGACTTGAAATCATTCTTTAATGAGCAGAGCCTGGAGCGAGCGCGCTTTGCTGGAGAGTTGGAAGCAGAGCTTGTCCGGTTAGGCAAGCCGGATAAGAAAGTGTCCGGGTCTGCGTCCGCAGCCATGCATCGAGCATGGATCGACACAAAGGTTGCGCTCGGCGGTGGTGACAAGACGATCCTGGAATCGGTTGAGGCAGGTGAAGACAACGCCAAAGAAACGTACGAGAAGGCGCTTGTCAGTACCTTGCCGGGCAACGTAATGGAGATCGTCCGACGCCAGGCCGAGAGCGTGCGGCGCGCGCACGATACGGTAAGGAGCTTACGAGACGCTGCCAAAGCCGCCGCGTAGTTCATCCGTAGAAGAGTGAAAATTGAAATTAAAAAAGGACCGGGGTTTCCGGTCCTCTTTTTTTCGCGGGAAAATAGGTCATGCGGTGGGCAGCGCTTTTTCTTCACGCGTTCCAGGCCATCCTGCGGGCTTGAGTGCGTGGTTAATGACGTAGACGACGAAGCCCGCCGCGATCAGGATCATTCCGAAGGCGAATGAACTCATATTCCAGATTTGCTCATGATCGCTGCGCGCCACCGCAAATCCCAGCAGCAGCATAGGCGGGATGCCGATTGCGATGGCTCCGAACTTGCCGCCGGGCACGCGGAATGGACGAGCCAGTTCCGGCTCCCGGAAGCGCAGCACAGCCAAGGCCAGAAACTCCAGGCCCAGGCTGAAGCCATAAAGAAGAATGTCGATGGTGACCAGCCGGGCAAAGCCTAGGCCCAGGCACATGGCCCATCCCAAGGCTAGTGCGAGAATGGCAACCCATGGCGCGCGCGATTTTTTCTGCAGCTTTCCGAAGATGCCGGGAAGCATGCCGTCCTGCGCCATCGCCAGAGGCAGACGCGAGTAGCTCATCACAAGAGCGTTGAACATGCCAAAAGCGCTCATCATGCCGCCGAGCACGACGCCGATACGGAGCAATGGGCCTCCGAGCAGAGCGGCAATATCCGCCCAGGAGCCAGTTTCCCATGCAGTTGGCTTCAGACCAGTCATCCACATGGCCGCAAAGGGAAGTATGTAGCTCACCGCGACGATACAGACCGCGACCAGCATCGCACGCGGATAGGTCCGTTGCGGCTTCTCCACTTCGGTGGCGATGGTGGAGGCATTGTCCCATCCCATGTAATTCCACATGCAGATGAGCAGACCTCCTAAAATGTCCACCGTCGAGGTGGTGGGCTTCGTCACAGCATTGGCCAGCGCGCCCAGTTTAAAGGGTGCTAGCACCACGATGATGGCGAATGGCGCCGACAGGGCAAGAAATAGCCACAACGACGTGAGCGAGACTACTTTCACTCCGGCGATATTCAGCAGTGCGCAGGCGATCACTACCGCCAGCGCAACCCACCATCCCCGATTTCCGTCCTGAAACCACGGGAACATGCGGGTGAGATAGGCGACGAACAGCGTGGGATAGATCGCCATATCGAAAATGGACGCAACCAGCGAGAGCCAGGCTTCTTGAAATCCCCAGAAATTGCCCATGGCGCGGCGCACCCAGGCGTAGTAGCCGCCTTCGTAGGGCAATGCGCTCGAAAGCTCGCCGATCATGAAAGCCGTAGGCAGGCTCCAGAGCAGCGGAGTGATGAGCAGAATCAGAATCGCGCGTCCGTAGCCGGCGCCATGAACGATGTCTTCGGTTCCATAGGTTCCACCCGACACCATAAAAAAGGTGGCGGCGACCAGGGGCCAAAGCGTGAGGCGGACGAATTTTTTCCGGTTGGGGATGACGGCGAGGGGCTGGGAATTGTCGAATTGTCGGCGCGGAGCGCTAGCTGTTGCCAATTTCTATGTCTTCCTCCTGAAGCGACTCACTCTCACCACCGCGTCTCCCTTGAGTCTTCCGAGAAGACGTTTTGTTCGCGGCTCCCGGGATGCTGCGATTTCCCGGGCATTTCGGCGAAGTTAGTTCGCATTTTTGAGATTACGGGAATTTTCCACAGATGCAAGTTGTTTTTGAAAATTATTTTCGAATTTTGTAAGCGCGTCGCCTCTGCGAGCTGACGAGAACTGAGACTCGGTCTACGAGCCACGAAGCCAGCGCTCGACGGCAGCTGTCCCGTTTTTTTTGTTCGGTATCGGGCACTCACTGCGCGGTACTTATTGCCGCGGTCGGGATTTTCGCCTATGATGCGGCGATTGTTAGGTGGATTTCAATCTGGAGGAATAAGAATGAGACTACCGTTTCTCGTGGTTGTTCTTTCCCTGGCTGCGTGCTTCGCGGCACTGCCGTCCCAGGCACAAAATGCTTTTACACCCGATCAGGTGAAATGGGGACCGGCTCCGCCGTTTGTGACGCCGGGGGCACAGATCGCGGTACTGGAGGGCGATCCTATGGCGGCGTCCGGAGACTTCACAATTCGGTTCAAGATGCCCGACGGCTACAAAATTGCGCCTCATACCCATCCCAACCGGGAGAACGTTACGGTACTCTCCGGCACGCTCAAAGTGGGCATGGGCGATACTTTCGACGCCAACAAGATGATGAGTTTCGGAGCGGGCAGTTTCGCCTATCTTGATCCGAG
>QIAK01000149.1:0-3886 GCA_003225515.1 Acidobacteriota bacterium
AAAACCTTTTGAAGCCAGCGAACTGCTCAGCGCCCTCAGCAAGCTCGAAGACAAAATTGTTCCCCGTGCGGAATCTTCCAAGCCAGGCCGATTGGCTCGCGCCGTGGCTTCGCTCGACGAGGGCAGGCACGACAAGGCCGTCGATAAGACCGTTGCACTCGATGAAGATTCTGGTTGGAAGAACCGGATCGCATTTCCCTCGAAGAAAAAAGAAAACGCGGTTCAAGAGGACGGCGACGATTCCGCGATTTACAACCCGATCAATAAAGATTTGCGTACCGTGGTCGAGAACAAGCCGGCAGAACGCCCGGTAGAAACTAAATCTGAGGAAGCGCGAGTTGATCTTGCCGCCCTGGCTCCTGAAGGTCTGCCTAAGGACGTCACTGCCGAAGAGATTGCTGCTTTAGCGGCTGCCGCTGCCCAGGTGAAGGGCCGAATCCTGGAGAATCAAGGCGCCGATACTAAGCAGGCAGCGCCTTCATTAGTCGAAGCCAAATCGGAACACATCGAAGCCTCTTCTGCAATTACACAAGAAATCGCGGCAGCACCTCCGTTTGCGACCTTCGCCGATCAGAAATCAGAAGAAAAATCGGAAAATAAAGTCGAAGCGTCCACGGAGAAGTCCAGCGAAGCTCCGAAAGATGCGACCGGTCCCAGTTCCGCTGATGTGATGGCTGCCATCGCAGGACTGGAATCAGACGCTGCCTCATCGGGGGGCACAAGCTCAGGGAACGGCTCCTTCGCTCATAATCTCGGCTCTCAAAGCGCCGGCAGTCATGAAACCGGCCCGCATTCGGATGAGCCCGTGACCATGGCCTTGGCCGCAGCAGCAGGATCGGCCGCAGCATCGCGCTGGACAGCAGTTTCGGTTGCGGTTGCCTCCGATGAAGCCGCTATTTCTCTCGAACTCGAGATGCAGAAGGCCTATGCCGCCTTTGCCGCGGCGGAAACGGGTCATGCGGGATTTGCTACGGCATCCGCGGAGATTCAGTCCGAACCGGCGGCAGAGATTTCATCGCAGGTACAAGCCGCAACCCCAGAGCAGGTTGTCGCGGTTCCCGCGACTCCAGCGCCTGAAGCGGTGCAGACTTTAACCGAGGTGGCCAGCGCGGCCACCGACGCAATCAGCGCGGCCGTGATAGAGCTCGAAGCCGTAGCGGCCTCCTACGTTGCGCAGAATACTCCGGTCGCGGCATCCGATGCTCGCGTCGAGGAGAGTTCTTCAGCCATCACCAGAGTGGCAGTGCCAGAGATTGCGCACGAACAGCCGAAACCGGAGTCCGCCGAAGGGTCGAACGGGTCCGGATCAGAGGCGGCACAAGCTGCCACTGTCTCACCCTCAGGTACTCCGAACCATGACTCTGATATGAACGCGAGTACTGTCGCCGCCTGGGCCAGTTGGCGACAAAGCCGCGAAGCTGGAGAATCCAAAAGTGCGACTGGGCCCTCCAAAGAAAACCAGGATGCAGCTGCCATGGCCGTCGCCGCCGGAGCCGAGAATCATCCAGAAGATGCTTCCGAGGCATCCGAGTCCGATCCGGAAGCCATTGCCAGCATTGTCGATAGTGTCCTCGCCGATTTGCGCCCCAGAATCTTCGAAGAGATCTCCCGCAAAATGGGAAAGAAGAAATAATAACCGCCGGTCCGCCCCATCACTTCTCAAGATGCAGCACTGAACCACGAGGCAGTAGACCGGGCGCCTGTTCAACCGAGTTCCACAGTTCGTCGATGACGCTGTGCAACGATTTGAATTTGTGCCCTGCCGAGAGAATCTCGCCAATCAACTCATCAAACATATTTGCCGTTCCACGACCGACCCAACGGACACCATCGCCTGCTTCTGCTGTGCCGAATACTCTGCTCCGAACAGAATTGCGCTTCCTTCATACATATCAAGTGCTATTGCACCTCTCGGTTGACCTTGAGTACCATTCCACCTATCGCAATCAAGCCGGGGTCGCGCGTCCATGAAGGACCAGATTGTCTCGCACTATCGGATTCGGGAGAAGCTTGGTGCGGGCGGCATGGGTGTGGTCTATAAAGCCGAGGACATGCGCCTGGGCCGTCTGGTCGCGCTGAAGTTTCTTCCCGATAATTCCGTACGCGACCCGCGCGCCCTGGAACGTTTCAAGCGCGAGGCACGCACCGCGTCAGCGCTCGACCACCCCAACATTTGCACGATTTACGAAATTGACGACGATCAGGGCCGCCCCTTCATCGCCATGCAATTGCTCGATGGGCACACGCTGCGCGAGCGCATTGGCGACAAACCGGTCGCTCTGGGAACGCTGCTCGATTGGGCGTTGCAGATCACCGACGCATTGCATGCCGCGCATGACAAGGGCATTATGCATCGCGACATCAAGCCGGCAAACATTTTCATCACCGGCCGCGAGCAGGCCAAGATTCTCGACTTCGGCTTGGCCAAACTCACTACGGCCGACCTTATGGGTTCGGGCGAAGTGACTTTGTCAGCTGCCGGCCCGCTCACCCATACCGGCGCGGCGATCGGCACGGTTGCCTACATGTCTCCCGAGCAGGCGCGAGGCGAGCCGCTGGACGCGCGCACCGATCTGTTTTCCTTCGGAGTGCTGCTCTATGAAATGGCCACGGGCAAGCAGGCATTCTCTGGACCCACATGGGCGGTGACGGTACACGCCATTCTGGGTCAGGCTCCTGTGTCGCTGAACGAGTCGGTGCCCGGACTGCCGCAGCGCCTGCAAGAGATCATCGACAAATGCCTGATTAAGAATCGGGACCTCCGATATCAGACTGCGGCCGAAATTCATCGTGACCTGCTGAGATTAAAAAAAGATTTCGAATCGGGGAAGTCCCTGAAGTCGG
Organism: Acidobacteriota bacterium; assembly: GCA_003225515.1. Lineage (GTDB taxonomy): Bacteria > Acidobacteriota > Terriglobia > Terriglobales > Acidobacteriaceae > Sulfotelmatobacter. The sequence continues at coordinate 2,845 of QIAK01000149.1, forward strand.
TCCGCGTCGCGACCAACTGGTCTCCAAAAAGGAAATTGCGATTGGCGATGGCTGCCCTCGCTATAATCTTGCTTGCCGCTGCAGGTGTGTGGGGACCTCGAATTCTTCACCGCCTCGCGACCTCGGGAGCGGGAACCGCGCTTCAATCGGCGTCGCTGGTTCCCGAGCGCAAGAGCATCGCCGTACTTCCGTTTGCCGGGGGTGGTGGCGATTCAAAGATGACCGCATTCGGCAATGGTTTACTCGAGGACGTTGCCGCAAAGCTCTCGCAACTGAGCGCCAATCATGACATCGAAATCGTTCCGGCGCGCACGCTGCAGGATAAGAAGGTCAGCACGCTCGCCGATGCGAGGAAGGAATTCGGCGTCAGCCTTGGTCTCTCGATCTCACTCGAGCAGGCAAACCAACTCGTGCGTGCCTCTTACAACTTAACCGATGCGGCAAGCGGGAAAAATCTGGCAGGAGACTCCATCACAGCGCCTGTTTCGGATTTATTCAGCATGGAAGACAAGCTGACCAACGGAGTGGCGACAGCGCTACAGCTTCCGCTGCGAAGCGAGGAGAAGCAGGCACTGGACGCGCACTCCACCGCCCTGCCCGAAGCTTTTCAATTCTTCATGCAGGGACGCGGTTATCTGCAGGAATCGTTCAAGCCCGAGAACCTGACCAGCGCGGAGATCGTGTTCAAGCAGGCCTTAAAGATCGATCCGAACTATGGCCAGGCTGAGGCGGGACTCGGCGAAACCTACTGGCGCACCTACGAAAATACCAAGCAGAAAACGTGGATCGCCCGGGCACAGGAAGCGTGCGCTAAGGCTATCGATTTGGGCAGCGCCGGCGCCCAGGGACACATGTGCCTCGGGCTTCTGGAGGATGGCACCGGCCATTACGAGATAGCGGCGGAACAGTTTCAACAAGCGGTGCAACTCGAACCCACCAACGACCGCGCCTATTTCAATCTTGCGGGAGCCTGGCAACACTTGCATCAGCCCGAGAAAGCCGAAGAGGCCTACAAGCGGGCCATCGCCGTGCGGCCGCAATA
>QIAK01000149.1:3915-13799 GCA_003225515.1 Acidobacteriota bacterium
CGAGAAGGCTGCGGCCGCGTATCGTCGGGCAACCGAACTCGATCCCGACAGCTATCGCGCCTTTAACGACTTGGGGGCTGCCCTGCTTTACCTGGGCAGAGACGATGAGGCTGCACCCGCGTTTGCCAAATCCATCGCGTTGCGTCCCACCTACAGTGCCTACTCGAACATCGCAGTCGTGCTTTTCCGGTTGCGCCGGTTTCAGGATTCAGTGGTCAACTATCGCGAGGCATTGAAGCTCGACGATAGCGATTACCAGACCTGGGGGAACATGGGTGACTCCCAGTACTATGGCGGCGATACTGCCTCGGCCTTGAGTTCGTATCGCAAGGCGATTTCACTGGCAGAGCAGCGCCTTAAAGTAAATCCTCGTGATCCAGGGGTTCTTGCCGACCTGGCCAGTTATCACTCGATGCTGGGGGATCGGAAAGAAGCACTAAGCTATCTCGACCGATCGCTGCAACTGGGGAATGGCGACAAGGATTTGCTTTTAAACGCGGCCGTGGTGTACAACCAGTTGCGCGAAACGGGGCCCGCACTGGAATGGCTGGGCAAGGCTCTGGCTGCCGGCTATTCGCGCTCGGTGATTGCTACGGGCGCGCCCTTCGACAATCTTCACGACAATCCGCGGTACCGGGCCCTCATGCAAGAAAAACAGCGATGATCAAATCAGGAGGAAATGCGCCATGCCAGTACCACAAGTAAATATCCGGAACGGATCGATCGTCAATCCGCCCGCTGCGCTTCAATTCGGTCAACCTTTTCAATGGGCGAACCCCATCGTGGGCGTGAACGTTGGAATCACAAACTGTGGTGGATTTTGCGCCCAGAGCAGCTATCCCGTGCCAGGAGCCCCATCAGCCGGTAGTTACGGACTGGCAGACGCGGTGCTGCTGCAAAATCCCACCAACTATAGCTTCTCGGAGAATCCGAACCAATGGAATGCCCCCGGGATGCCGCACATCACCAATCCACCGTGGCCAACACCGAAGAACAACGAAGAGAAAAAAGAAGTAGCGTAAACCGGGCGAGTTAAATTGTGTGCTGAAGAGGAAGGGGAAACTCCTCGTCCTTTTTCCACGTTAGAGAGTTGCTTTGCAAGTTCTTCGAATCGCCGTAGTGCGGCTGCAATTTGTACGAAGAAATCTGGTGGCGGCGGTTGGACTCGAACCAACGACCTACGGATTATGAGACCGTCGCTCTAGCCACCTGAGCTACGCCGCCACTTGCCTGCAAATCGGGAAGGATGCGTGAAAGGAACCTTGCCGCCAGTACGCCCCCGGCACTCGCATGGAAACGACAATGTACAGATTATCGCGTCCAATGTTGATTCTAAGAGCGCCCGCCAAATAGGTCAAACGTTTCAAACCGCCCTCTGAACTGCATGAACCCGATATACTCTGCCAACATGAACGTCGGCACACGCGTCCCGCTCCCGCGGGATATTTGATGAAGGCGATCGCTGTCATCCCCGCGCGTTTGGCTTCCACTCGATTGCCGCGCAAGATGCTGCGCGAAATCGGAGGCATCCCTCTCATTGGAGTGGTCTACGAGGCGGTGCGAGTGTCCTCGGGCCTTGCCGAAGTCCTCATCGCCACAGATTCGGAAGAAATCATGTCAGTCTGTCGAGCGCGCGGTTGGAACGCGCAGATGACCTCGGCAGCTCACCGCAGCGGCACAGAGCGTGTGCACGAAGTTGCAGGTCGCGAGACCGCCGATGTCTACATCAACGTTCAAGGCGACGAACCAGTTGTGCGCTCCGAGCACATTGCGACGCTGTTGCAAGTGATGGAGAATCCTGCCGCGGAGGTCGGTACGCTTATGACTCCTGCCGCTGAGGTTGACGTTGCGAATCCGAACGCGGTGAAAGTTGTGTGCGACCTCACGGGCCGCGCGCTATATTTCTCCCGCGCCACAATTCCCTTCGACCGCGATGGCACTCGACCGCGATATTTCAAGCACCTCGGCCTGTATGCCTACCGCAAGCCCGCGCTCGACCGCTTTGTTACGCTGCCGGAATCGTCTCTCGAAAAAAGCGAACGCCTGGAACAATTGCGTTTTCTGGAAAATGGAATCTCCATCTACGTCGGTGAAACGCCGCATGACAGCGTGGGAGTGGATACGGAAGAAGACCTTCAACGTGTGATCAAAATTCTGGGAAAAGGTTAAGCAGACTTCACGCTACGGATTCACTGCCTGTTTCCTGCTCCACGCCTCTGCCGCCGCCAACCGCCTGGAAATTGCCGGATGCGAATGGAAGAACCATTCCACCCACTTGGACGGAGTGCGTTCCGCAAGATTCTGCTCCGCCAACTTGTTCATCGAGGAAATAAAGGGATCCACGCTGGCGATGGATTCAAAGGCATAACGGTCTGCCTGCCGCTCGTTGAACCGGGAATATGCGTTGAGAGCGGGCATCAATACAAGAGAGAGAACTACTGAGACCAATGCGAGCAGCGGCAGGTTGGCGAAATCGGATAACTCCTCAAACATGTGCTGGTCCAATGCATAGTGCAGAGTCCAGTTAGCCGCCCAGAAACCGAAAAGCGTGATGCCTGCCTGCACCACAATACTTTTCAGAATGTGGCGATGCACATGGTGCCCCAGTTCGTGCGCCAGTACCGCTTCAATCTCGTCCGCAGAATAATTATCGAGCAGAGTGTCGGCCAGAATAATGCGCCGCGTTGCGCCGAGTCCGGTGAGAGCCGCATTCGCCTTCTTGCTTTTCTCCGAAAGTTTCCAGCGATACACGCCCCGCACTCGCGTTCCCGCGCGCTCGCTGAGCACGACCAGACGCCGCCGCAGTTCTTCATTATCGAGCGGCTCGAATTTGTAAAAAATAGGAAACAGCACGACCGGAGCTAGCTGGGCCAGCACAATGAACAGCCCCATGAACAGCGCCCACGCCAGCATCCACCAATGCTGCGGCCACTGCTGAATGGTGAAGTACAACACCTCAACCAGTATCGCGCCGAGAACCAGGCCTACCAGGAATCCCTTGACCTCATCTCCGAGCCATGAGCGGAATTTCTGCGTCGACAATTTGAATTGGCGCTCCAGCGAAAAACCGTAGTAGTCGAGCCCGATACCCAGTGCTTTGCCGATCGCGAGCAATAACAGCAGGTACATGAAAAGCGCCAGCGAGTAATTGTGAAATCCGAGGCGGAACGACAAGTCCCGCAGCCATCGCGTCCATCCCGTGGCCAATAAGACAATTAGAAATATGAATCCAAGCGCGAAGTCAGCAATGCCCAGCCATCGCCGGATGCTGTTATAGCGACGCGCCTCGGGCGAATCAGCCTGCACCGGATTGAGATCGTCAGCCATATTTCGTGCTAACCGCCATTCCTCACGAAACTTTCGCCGGTAACCAGTAACTCGCTAACCAACTCCGGCGACGACGCCTCAGTGTACAGCCGCAACAGCGGCTCCGTTCCCGACGCGCGGAACAGTACCCACGCCTCTGCTCCATTTCCGCCGGTTGGAGCATCGAGAAAAAACTTGACGCCATCTTTGTGTTCCTTTTTCAGCACTCGGTAACGGCTGAGAGACTGCGTGCCATCCGCGCGCGCGCGCTGAATCGCATTTTGCTTCATGTCTTCAGGAATGTGCAAATCACGGCGCCCGTAATAATGGGAGCCAAATTCGCGCTGCACATCCGCGACCAATTGCCCCAGAGGCTTGCCTTCTTCGGCCATCACATTCGCGAGAAGCAGGCAATTGAGCACGCCATCGCGTTCGGGCAAGAAGCGCGAATAGCCGATGCCGCCCGACTCTTCGCCGCCAATCAGAATCTCGTTCTCCATCATCAGATCCGCAATGTACTTAAAGCCGATGGAAGTTTCGTGAAGCTTGCGCCCGTACTTTGCAGCGATGCGGTCGAGCATGCGCGTGGTATTGAACGCGCGCACCACATCCCCAGGCCATTTCTTGCGCTCCAAAAGCCAGCGCAGCAGCACGCAAAAAATCTTGTGCGAATCTACGAACGTGCCGTCTTCCGCAACCGCGCCGATGCGGTCCGCATCGCCGTCTGTAGCCAGGCCGGCATCGCACTTTTCGCGCACCACCGTCTGTTGCAGCATTGCGGTATGCGGCTCAATCGGCTCAGGATTGATCCCCGGAAACAGCGGGTTCAATTCCTGACGGATGGCCACGTGCTGCACTCCGCGCTCGGCGAAAATTCCGGCCAGAACGCCGCGTCCAGAACCGTACATGGCATCCACGGCGAACTTGAACTTAGTCTTTGCGATCAGGTCCATGTCAGCAAAATTACAGACCGCCACGATGTAGTCTTTTTTTAAGTCGACTTCTTCAACTTGGGCCTTGTTTCCTTTTGGCGCCGCGCCTGCCGCAAGCTCCCCCTCGATCTTCTTCATAATCGCGGGCGTCGCTGACCCACCGAAATTTGCTTTGAATTTCACTCCGTTCCAGTTCCACGGATTGTGGCTCGACGTAACCATCACTCCACCTGCCGCGCGCTGATGCTTCACCGCAAAAGAAACGGCTGGAGTAGGTGTGTAGTCGTTCGCCAATTTCACGGGAACGCCGGCCGCCGAAATTACTTCCGCCACAATCTGTGCAGCGCGCGGCGAAGCGAACCGGGCATCGTATCCCACGAACACTCCACGTTGCGCATCCTCATATTTCAGAACGTAGGAAGCGATTGCGCCCGCAACCCGGCGCACGTTCTCGAAAGTGAAGTCATCCGCGATGATTCCGCGCCAACCGTCGGTTCCGAATTTAATCTCTTGCATAAATTCAGTTCTGCTTAGTGACTGCTATGCTGTTCTCTTCTATACAAGTTTATTCAGCTTCTTCTCGTCCAGATACTTCACGATTTTGCCCACGTCCTGGGCGTGTTCCCGCGTGGTAATCAGCAACGCATCCGGAGTCTCCACCACGACAAGGTCACTCACTCCTACGGCGGCAACGAATTTTCCAGGGGCATGCACATAATTGCCCCGCGCATTCAGCAGGAACATGCCCGACGCAACCATTACATTCTCTTCCGGAGGACTGCTCTTGGCTGTGCGATGCTCGTGCAGCGCGGTCCATGATCCAAGATCGTTCCATCCGAAATCCGCGGGCAAACAGAAAATGTTTCCGGCTTCTTCGCCCTTCGCCGATCGCGGTTCCAGCACACCATAATCCACGCTGATGTTTTCGCACTTGGGATATAGCTTACGAAACTTAGCCGCAAACTTGCTGGTGCCGAAAGTGGCGGCTATCTCCTCCAGCAGAGTCGCGGTTACCGGCAGATGCTCGCGCATCGCATCCGCCAGGGTGCGAGCGCTCCACAAAAACATTCCGCTGTTCCAGAAATAATTTCCCGCGTTGATAAACTCGTCCGCCTTTTTCGCGTCTGGTTTTTCGGTAAACCTTCTTACGCGCAGCGCCTCGCCCTGGTAGGCTCCTCCAACTTCTATATATCCATAGCCGGTTTCAGGACGCGTGGGCCGAATTCCGAGCACCACGATATTTGCGCCAGCAGCCGCTATCTTGATTCCCCTCTGCAAGGTCTCGCGATATCGTTTTTCATCGTCAATTACGTGGTCCGAAGGGAACAGCCCCAGCACTGCGGTTGGATCTTCACGCAGCAGCAAGAATGCCGCGAGCCCTATCGCCGGCGCTGTGTTTCGCATCACCGGCTCGGCCACCAGTTGCCGGTTTGGCAGCCGGGGAAGTTGCTTTGCAATGGCAGGCTGCAGATCCTCATTTGTTATCACCCATAATTTCTTCGGCCGCGCCAGGGGCAACAAGCGCGCCACGGTCTGCTGAATCATGGTCTGCTTGCCGTCGAGCGCCAGCAACTGCTTCGCGCGCTTCTTGCGGCTCAGCGGCCAGAAGCGCGTGCCGCGCCCACCAGCCAGAATTACGGGATAGAAATTGTTAGCCACGAACTCCTATGTCTGATTGCAGATTTTAAATGGATGATTGCAGATTGCAGGTCGGCAATTCTATACGTTCTGCAATCACGAATCTTAAATCCGCAATGCCTCTCTTAAATTCTCGTTTCAGGCTCTGGTAGCGGCTTTCCGGGCACGTATGCCCTCAGAAATTCCAGTGCCCACTGCGGACGCACGCCAAATGTTCCCACGCTTGCGGGAACGACAACGGCATCGCCTTTGGTTAAGGTTACCGGGTCCATTCCTGGCGCTTCGACGACCCCGCATCCTTCTACCGCGACCATAATCTGCACCGAGCTTCGGCTCGAGTCGTCGCGAGTCGAGAGCTCCAGCGGGTCCTTCGCCTCAAACATATCCACCACGAAATGTGGAGCGCCCACCAGCGGCGCGTGCCTGTTCTTGCTACCGCGCATCTGTTCCGGCGCCGGGCGCACCACTTTTCCCGAACGAACTTTTTCCTTCACCGCTGCCATGCCGTTTTTCAAATGCAATTCGCGCGGACGCCCGTAATCATACAGTCGATACGTGGTGTCCGACTGCTGTTGCGGACGGTCCCTCCGGCCACATAGATCATGTCACCCGCATAAACATTGATCCAATTCAGAACGTCCTCGGCTCGATTCTGATGAATCGCCTCTTCAAGCTGGGCTGCGCTCACGCCCGGCCGCAGTCCCAATCCAATCTGCGCGCCCGGCTTGGCGTGAGCCACATACCAGCATTCTGTCTTGCCCCAGGGCTGGCCCACGCGCACCGCCTGCTCATCGTCGGGATGAACCTGCACCGAAAGTTTCTCGTGGGGAAAAAGAAATTTGAGCAGCAGCGGAAACCGTTTTGCATCGCGCGCCGCATCACCCACGAGCTCACGCTGATGCTGTTCGCTGAGTTGCGCGAGTGTCTTCCCCTTAAGCGGGCCATTCGCAACTTTACAATCATCGCCGCTCAACCATGCTTCCCCAATCTTTTCCGTGAACTTATGATTGGGATAAATTGGCGATAAGTCGTGCGTGCCCCAGGGGCGCGGATCAAATCCCGGCAGCATCAAAAATGGATAAAGGTTTGCCATACAAATCTAACGCCCACAAAAAAGGCCGCTCGCTAATGGAACGGCCCTTGCCGAACCGGTTGATCCAGCAGCACAAACCGTTGGAGATGAGCGTTACAATTCCGCGAAGAATTTCCGCATGCGTTCCAGTCCGCGGTCCAATTCAGCCTTCGAAGTCGCATAGGAGACGCGAATGTGTTCTCCCGTGCCAAATCCCTCGCCCGGAACCGTAGCCACATGAGCTTCGCGCAACAGCCGTCCGGCCACATCTGATGCGGATTTCAGTCCGCCCGTTCCGAAAAACGACGAAATATTCGGGTAGGCATAGAACGCGCCTTCCGGCAAAGTGCACGCCACACCTGGAATGGACCGAAGTCCTTTGACCACATGGTCGCGGAGCTCAATGTATTCGATGCGCATTTTCTCGACGCACTCTTGCGGTCCCTTCAGCGCCGCCACGGCCGCTTTCTGCACAATCGAAGTCGGATTCGATGTCGACTGGCTCTGCAATTTCGCCATCGCACTTACGACTGGCGCCGGCGCAAGCGCGTATCCGAGCCGCCAGCCTGTCATGGCATAAGTTTTCGAGAGCGATCCCAACACCACCATGCGTTCTTTGTATTCCCGCAGCGATCCGACAGAAAAATTCTTGCCGGTGTAATTCAGATAGACGTAGCATTCGTCCGACAGAACCCAGATTCCGCGCTGGTGTGCCAGGCGAATCACTTCTGTCATGTCTTCCGGGCTCATGACTGCGCCGGACGGATTCGATGGTGAATTGAGAATGATCACTTTCGTCCGCGGCGTGATCAGCCTTGCTACCATATCGGCGGTGACGCGGAACCCCTGGGCTTCGTCGGATTGCAGCAGCACGCAATTTCCGCCCGCATAGCGGACAATGTCTTTAAACGAAACCCAGTACGGCACGGGAAGAATCACTTCGTCACCGTGATCGACCAAAACCTGGATCGCGTTGAACAGCGCGTGTTTGCCTCCGGTCGAGGCGATCGCTTCCTCGCGACGGTAGTCCGAATCGAAATCGATGGCGTGACGGTGCACGATGGCGTCGCGCAATTCGGCAGTGCCGGCCACCGCTGTGTATTTCGTGAAGTTGCCCTGAATCGCGGCAATGGCGGCGTCTTTGATGTGTTGGGGAGTCGCGAAGTGAGGTTCTCCCGCGCCAAAATCGACCACGTCGATGCCCTGGGAGCGCAGCTTCTCCGCTTCAGCCACGACGGCCATGGTGGCCGAGGGTTCAATGCGGTTAATTCTTTCCGTAAGTCTTAGCGCTTCCGTGGTTGCCGTGGTCATGCCTTCTTTTTCCTTTTTCTCGGGAGTTCCACTACCGTGTCCCGAAGTTTGTATGCGGGATCCAGTTTCTTCCGCAGTTTTTCCTCCACCACTTCCGGCACCAGCCCTTTCACTGGCCCGCCTGCCTGCGCGACTTCACGCACCAGACGCGAACTGACATAGGAATACTTGTCAGCCGGCATCATGAACACTGTTTCGAGCGTGGGCTCGAGTTTGCGGTTCATGAGCGCCATCTGCAACTCATATTCGTAGTCGCTGATGGCTCGTATGCCCCGCAACACGCACTTCGCGTCGATCGACTTGGCGAATTCCACCATCAGTCCATCGAACGTATCCAGACGAACGTTCTTGAGGTCGACGGTCAATTCCCGCAGCATCTCAAGCCGCTCGGCGACTGTGAACATCGGAGTCTTCTCCGAGTTCCGCAGGATCGCGACCACGAGTTCTTCAAAAATCTTGCTGCCCCGCTCAATCAAGTCGAGGTGCCCGTTGGTGGGCGGATCGAACGAACCGGGATAGACAGCCGTACCCTTAGTCAATCGTCCTCACAGTTCGGTCCTCGCCCCACGTCGCAGGTTCAGGACTTCCGGCCAAGAAGAAGCAATAGAAGATTTTATGCGGGTGAGAGCAACAATGGCAATTGTTGTTGAGGGCGTCGACGAGGATTACCCGGTCGGGCGCGGTTGTAACTCGTTCTTAAGAGCAAAGCGGGGGCCTGGTTTTAAAAAACCAGATCCCTCGCGATATTCAGAATGACAATGAAATAACCGAACTTAGCGCCTTGCCGCCACAATCGGCGCTTTTACGGGCTCTGCGGCGGTGGGCATCGTAGTCACGCGCGCGGCAGCGCCGTTCGTGGGAGCGGCGGCGGCCGCTGGTTGCGGCTGGCCCTGAGTTAGTCCCAGAGCCTTGCGAACCTCGGCGTCCAGCTTGGCCATCACGTCTTTGTTGTCTTTCAGGAACTGGCGGGCGTTTTCACGGCCTTGGCCGATGCGTTCGCTCTTATAGCTAAACCAGGAGCCGGACTTCTCGAGAATGTTGTTGTTCACGGCGATGTCGAGCAAATCGCCTTCGCGCGAAATGCCTTCGCCATAAAGAATGTCGAACTCCGCTTCGCGGAATGGCGCGGCGACTTTGTTCTTTACCACTTTCACTTTCGTGCGCGACCCCGTGACCACATCGCCGTCTTTAATCGCGGCAATGCGGCGAATGTCTACCCGCACTGAAGAATAAAATTTCAACGCGCGTCCGCCGGTGGTGGTTTCGGGGTTCCCGAACATCACGCCTATTTTTTCGCGAATCTGGTTGATGAAGATCAGGCAGGTCCTTGACTTCGACACCGTTCCCGTCAGTTTCCGAAGAGCCTGCGACATCAACCGCGCCTGCAGTCCCATGTGGCTGTCGCCCATTTCGCCATCGAGTTCGGCCTTGGGCACCAGAGCCGCCACCGAATCGACGACCAGCACGTCGATCGCATTGGAGCGCACCAGCGCCTCGGTGATCTCGAGCGCCTGCTCGCCGTAATCGGGCTGCGAGACCAGCAGGTTGTCGACATCGACGCCTAGTTTCTTGGCATAGCCCGGATCGAGCGCATGCTCGGCATCGACAAATGCAGCCATGCCGCC
>QIAK01000150.1 GCA_003225515.1 Acidobacteriota bacterium
TCGCAGTTCGGAAGGATATTCGTCATCGCTGAGACCATCTTCTTCGGTGACAACGTGAGCTAGAAGCTAGTAGCTAGAAGCGCCACTCTTCACACCCAATCCACTTTTGCTTCCGGACCGATGATGCCTGCCTTATGGCCCATGTCGAGCAGGCGGCGGACGGCTTCGCGGCCATCGGGGCCGTAGTCGAGGGTGCGCTCGTTTACGTACATTCCGATAAATTTATCCGCCGATGACGTGTCGAGATCGCGCGCAAACTGCATGGCGTACGACAAAGCTTCTTCGCGATGATCGAGTCCGTACTGAATGCTCTCGCGCAGCGCCGCCGAGACTAAAGGCATCAACTCCGGGCCGAGAGCGCGGCGAATCGCATTGCCTCCGAGCGGCAATGGCAGGCCAGTCACTTTCTGCCACCACTTGCCGAGATCGACCACACGATGAAGGCCGGATTTGTCGTAGGTCAGCTGGCCTTCATGAATGATCAGCCCGGCCTCGTACTTCCCTTCCAGCACCTGTGGGATGATCTGATCGAAGGGTACAACTTCAGTTTCCACACCAGGAGCGAAGAGCTGCAGGGCGAGGTAAGCCGTGGTAAGAGTGCCCGGCACCGCAATCTTTCTGGTCTTAACTTCGCTGGCAGTGAACGGACGCGGCGAGACGATCATGGGTCCGTAACCCTCGCCCACACTGCCTCCGCACGTCATCAGCGCATATTTATCCTGAACATAAGGGTAAGCATGAAACGAAATTGCGCTGACGTCGTAGACACCTTCACGAGCCTTCTGGTTCAGCGTTTCAATGTCGCAGAGCGTGTGCGTGAAGCGCAGTCCCGGCGTGCGTACTTTATGAGTGGCAAGACCGTAGAACATGAAGGCATCGTCGGAATCCGGGCTGTGCGCCACGGTAATCTCGCGGACCTGAGCCGATGCGTTGCTGCCGGGCGTTTTTGCTGTTTCGGATACTGCTGTCATCTTATGAACTCCAATGAAATTTCCGGCACGCCTCCGGGTTAAACTCCGCTTTCTTGTGGCCTGCAAACGGCGCGGCTCAGGGAACGATCCTCAGCGTCTGGCTGCGGAACGCTGCCAGCGGGTTGCAATCGCAGCGGCGAACATCACTTTGATGACTTCCGCGGCGAGGAACCAGTACAGTCCCAGATAAGCCGCCCTCGCCAGCGAATGCGTATAGACCAAAAGCCAGGTCAGACCTCCGGCGAACAATAAAATCTCAGCCAGAAGCCCCCCGATAGCAGCGCGTATGAACGTCTTGTCTCCGCGCTCAAAGACGTAGCCCGCCAGGAACGCGACTAGCGGATAGACCATCAAGAATCCTCCGGTCGGTCCAAACAATTGGGCGATCCCGCCCGGACCCGTGGGGTTAAATACGGGCAAGCCGACCGCGCCTTCCGCCAGATAGAGCGCCAGTGCGGCGAATCCGCGGCGGCTGCCAAGCATCAGGCCGACGAGCAGTACGCCTAGGTTCTGCACCGTTAAGGGAACAGGAGTAAGCGGCATCAAGGGAATTGTGATGCGCGCGCACAATGCCACCACCAGACTTGCGCCCACTACGAGCGCAACTTGCCGCGAGGCCTCAAGGGCCCGGTCCTGCGGAGTGCTTAAAATATGAATTGCCGATTTTGCCATGACTAAACCTCCCAGTCGTACGGGAATTTCAGGGTTCAATGCTGTCCGGCTGACGTTTCACTTCGTGCAGGGTTCCTTCCTGGGAAGCATGCGCTTTCTGCAGGTGGCGTCGCAAGTGCACATACAGAGCGATTGCCACGCACACCACGACTAGCGTGCTCACACCCAGGATCAAAAACCACCAGATCATCCGCACAGCTGGTTAGGATAACAGAACGCTAGCTTCTAGCTCCTGGCTTCGAGCGGCTAGCCAGACAAAACTTGCGCATGCGTGGGATAGAGATTTCGGATCGGAGCGGCCGCCACCGCGACGGCGGCCTGATCTCGGAACTAGTGCTATGGGTTGGCTTTGCGTTTCTGCTTCATGGTTTCGACGCGCTTCATGGTGAATTGGAGACGGTCCCGTCCCCACTTGGTGCGAGTAATGGCCTTCTCGATGCTGAGAAAGACGTTGGGATCGCCCATCTTTTCGCGAAGTTCCTTGATGTAGGGATGAATCTTGGCGTAGATGAGGAACATTTCTCCGCTGAAGGGCGGGGCCAGGAATAACTCCTCGTTCAACACACCGCTAAGGACAAAGGAAGCAACGATTCCCCAATAACCGCCGACCTGCCGCATCCAGGCATTTTCCCGCGTGCCCATGGCCCAAACAACTTTCAGGCAATCGTCGGCACTCTCGGGAAAAAATTCACCCACATACCAGGCGCGGGCCTTGCGCATCTCCGCCTCGCGGCGCAAGTCATAGAGCTGCAGGATTAATTGAGCATCGGCAATCGTCGGCTTCTTGGGCATGGTATTCCTCCGTTTATGGCTTCCGGATTTCGCTCTGGTGCTTTCCGGAAGCCCGAAGCCGAGAGCCGGAAGCCGTTCTTGATCACGCCGTGGTAGTTGCTGCTGTTTCCGGGGGTGGCGGCGGCGCCGCCCGCTCGAAGTCGCATTCTTTGTTTGGACACGCGATCACCGGGCCGGATTTCAAGTTCTTCTCGACCAAATATTCGCTGCCGCAGCTGGGACACTTCTCAGGAATCGGCTTGTGCGCGGATGTGAACTTACAGTTGGGATAATTTCCGCAACCGTAGAACGTGTTGCCCTTGCGCGCGCGCTTTTCGACGAGCTCGCCGTCTTTACACTCGGGACACTTCACCCCGATGAAATTCTGCTTCACATACTTGCACTCAGGATATCCGCTGCAGGTGGTGAATTCGCCATAACGCCCGTGGCGGATCATCATATTACGGCCGCATTTTGGGCATAGCTCGTCTAGCGGGATGTCAGGAACTTTCTTTCCCTGATCGAGCCGGCGCGTGGTCTTGCAATCGGGATATCCGGTACACGCCATGAACTGCCCAAAGCGCCCGCGCTTCAGCACCATCACGCGGCCGCAGTTCTCGCAGTATTCCTCAGCGGCTCCCGTTTCCTGCACGTCGGCGGAATCGAGATCGGGCAGGTTGATGGGATTTTCTTTGGTGAAGGTGCAGGTGTTTGGATCTTCCTTATCGTAGGTGCTGCAGGCGTAGAACGAGCCGTGCCGGCCCCACTTGATCACCAGCGGCGCGCCACACTTTTCGCACTTCTCGTCAGTGGGCTTCTCCATCCGCTTGACGTTCTCCATATGCTTCTCGGCATATTTGAGATCCTTGGTGAACTTCTTGTAGAAGTCCGCCATGGCGTCCTGCCACTTCTCTTTACCTTCTTCGATCTCGTCGAGTTCTTCTTCGAGGCGCGCGGTGTATTGCAAGTCGAAAATGTCGCGGAAATTTTCCACCAGCAGATCGGTCACTACGAGTCCGATTTCCGTGGGGCTGAATTTTCCGCCAACCTTCTGCACGTACTGCCGCTCCTGGATAGTCGTAAGAATTGCCGCATAGGTAGACGGGCGGCCAATGCCGCGTTCTTCCAGTTCCTTCACCAGCGAAGCTTCATTGAAGCGCGGCGGCGGCTCCGTGAAGTGCTGCTCTGGTTTCAATTCCTTCAGGGTGAGCTTCTGTCCGGCATCGAGCGCAGGCAGTTTGTGCTTCAGTTCTTCGTCTTCTTCGTCCTTGCCTTCTTTCGATTCTTCATAGACGCGCAGGAATCCGTCGAACTTGAGCACCGATCCGGTCACGCGGAACCAGAAAACGTCATTCCCATTCTTCGCATCGATGTCGACCGTGGTCTGATCGAAGATGGCTGGGTTGATCTGCGACGCGACGAAGCGCTGCCAGATCAGCTTGTAGACCTTGAATTCATCTTCTTTTAAGTACTGCTTGATTTGATCGGGATGGCGCATCGCCGATGTCGGACGAATGGCCTCGTGAGCGCCCTGCGTGTCTTTCTTTTCCTTGAAAGTGTTCGGCGTTTCGGGTAGGTAGGTGGGGCCGTATTCCTTGCCCACGTATTCGCGCACCTCCTGAATCGCCTCAGGCGCAACCCTGGTGGAATCGGTACGCATGTAGGTGATGAGACCGACGGAGCCTTCTTCGCCGAGTTCCACACCTTCATACAATCGTTGCGCGATCATCATGGTGCGTTTCACGCTGAAGCGTAACTTGCGCGATGAGTCCTGTTGCAGTTTGCTGGTGGTGAAGGGAGGCGCGGCATTGCGGCGGCGTTCTTTCTTGTCGACCGAACGCACAACCCAGTCGGCCTTCTCCAGCGCGGCGCGAATCTTTTCCGCGTCCTCACCGTTTGTAACTTCAATTTTTTCTTCACCTTTTCCGACAAAGCGCGCGTCGAAGGCCGGCGGCTTGCTGGCCGACAGGTGCGCGTCGATGGTCCAATATTCTTTTTTCTCGAACGCCTTGATCTCGCGTTCGCGTTCGACAATCAGGCGCAAAGCGACTGTCTGGACGCGCCCAGCGGATAAGCCACGGCGAACTTTATCCCAGAGCAGCGGAGAAACCTGGTATCCCACGAGCCGGTCGAGGACACGACGGGCCTGTTGCGCATCGACCAGATTCTGATCGATCGCCCGGGGATGCTCAAAAGCGGCCTGCACCGCACGCTTGGTAATTTCGTTAAATGTAACGCGCTGAATGCGTGGAGGAGGCGCAGTCTCGCCCTTCTTTAGTTTGACCTTCTTGGCCTTCTTCCCTTTGCCGTTGCCGTCGCCGAGCTCAAACGCCAGATGGGCAGCAATCGCCTCACCTTCGCGGTCCGGGTCAGGCGCCAGAAAGATGAAATCGGCAGAGGCTCCCAGTTTTTTCAGCCTGGCCACAACCTTCTCTTTGCCGGGAATAACAACGTAATCCGTTTCGAAGTCGTTGCTGGTATCGACACCCAGGGTGCTCTTGGGCAGATCCTTCACGTGGCCAAGCGAAGCCTCCACCGTGAAACCCTTACCCAGATATTTTTGGATGGTCTTCGCCTTGGCTGGCGATTCGACAATGACTAAACCTTTTGACAATGGATCCTCAATTTCCTTTGGAGTTCGTTTCGAAGCTAGCACGAATGGCAAGTGCGCAACAAGTTACTGGGCGAAAGCTTTTGGCTTTTGGCTCTTGGCTCTTGGCTCAAAACCACTAGGCTGCGGAAGGGTTTCTGATCTTCGACGAGAGCACTGACAGCATCCTCATGACCTTTTCAAGGTTTGCGTTCAGCTCGGCGTGTTCCTCGTCTCTTACGAAAGCCAGATCCTTGCCAACAGCAGATGATAGGAGAGTTCCGCGCCTGATCCCATGGCAATCTGAACGTAGCGAGCCATCTCTCCGTCGGATCGTCTGCCGCATCCTTCGGCTAGATTCGCCGCGATCGAAGCCGACGCTCGTCGGATCTGACTGGTCAAGCCAAACCGTTCTTCCTTTGGAAACGCTTGCGTAGCCTTGTAAACGGAGAGCGTCAGCCTATGAGCTTCTTCCCAAACGCGCAAGTCCTTGTAGTTCCTCATCGAACCTCCAGTACGAAGCGTTTAAGCTAAGAGCTAAAGGCCAAGAGCCAAAAGCTAGAAGCTTTTCACAAAATTCTTCCCCGGCATTTGCCTGATCTTGCCGGACAACTCCAACTCGAAGAGGGCGGCGAAGATTTCTGACGAGGACAGATCGTTTTCCAGCTTCTCGACGATTTCATCGATGTGCGTGGTCTCGTCAGCTTTCAGGAGGCTCAGGATTCGTTTTTCGTGAGGAGGAAGCCCTTCGTCTGGAAATAGAGATGCGGAGGAAGCGCCCTGGGATTCAGGGCCTGCGGCCGGAGTCAGTGCAAGTCGTACTTCTGTTGGGAGATCTTCCCACACATCTTCCCAGGTCGCTACCAGTTTGGCGCCCTGTTTGATGAGTGTGTTGGGTCCCCAGGAATTCTTGTTCGTCACATTGCCGGGCACGGCGAACACGTCGCGATTCTGCTCCAGCGCGCAGCGCGCGGTGATGCGCGTGCCGGAATATTCGGCGGCTTCGACCACGAGCACGCCCAGCGACATTCCGCTGATGATGCGGTTGCGGATCGGAAAATTTTGCGGAGCGGCAAACGTCCCCAGCGGAAATTGAGAGTCGCGAGTTTTCTTTGGGATAGATCACGTCAACGCCGGTGCCGAACACGGCGATAGTTTTTCCCTTGGCGGAGATTGCGCCACGATGGCTGGCAGTATCGACACCTCGCGCCATGCCGCTGATGATCAACAGTCCCTGGGCCGCGAGATCGCATGCCAGCCGTTCGGCCATTCCGGAGCCATAGGGCGTGGGATGGCGCGTCCCCACCATGGCGATGCCAGGTTTGGTCAATACCTCAGGATTGCCGCGCACGCGCAGGACCAGCGGCGGATCATAAATTTCTTTCAGACGCGGCGGGTACGAGGGATCGTCCATCGACACCATGGTTATCTCGGCAGCGGCAGCCTGGGCGATCTCTTCGCGCGCCAGTTCCGCCGACTTCCCTGTGGCCAGCGATTGAGCGGAAACGGCCTGAATGCCAGTGCTCTCGAGCTCGGTCAAGGATGCACGAAAGACGGCTTCCACCGAACCGAAGTGTTCCACCAGCTTGCGTGACTTCGTGGCTCCCAGGCCGGGAGTCAGCGAAATGGCAAGCCACTCCAGAAGGTGGGTCGCGGACGGGGATACTGCGGTATTCGACAAAAGGCACTCCCGAGCGGACTCTACTTACGGGCCAAGAATTGTTAAACTTGTGGAAAGATGAGACGTTTACGAATTTCCGCCATTTCCTACCTCAATACCGCCCCGCTGATGTGGGATTTCGAGCATGGAAACGCCGGGCGCGAGTTTGACATTTCATACACCCTGCCCTCGGGTTGCGCCCGGGGGCTGGCGGAGGGGACGGCAGATATTGGGATTATTCCTGCGGCCGCGTATACCGGGATTCCGGGTCTGCAGATACTGCCCGAGATTGCCATCGCATCGCGCCGGGCCGTGCGCTCGATTCTGCTGGTCAGCAAGATTCCCATCCAAAACGTGCGCACGGTCGCGCTCGATACTTCGTCGATGACTTCGGTAGCGCTGACGAAGATTTTGTTCGAAAAATGGCTCGGGGGAGGCCGGACGTTCACCGCAATTGCCCCGGATATCGAAAAAATGCTGGCCGAACACGATGCCGGACTGTTGATCGGAGATCCGGCGCTGAAGATTGATCGCTCGCGTTACCACACCATCGATCTGGCAGAAGAATGGATTCGACACACCGGGAAGCCGTTCGTGTTTGCCTTCTGGGCGGTGCGCGGCGATGCGTTGCAAGATGCGCCGCCCCCAGATCTCGCGGCTGTATTTCAGAAATCTCGCGATCACGGGCTGGAGGTTTCGAGCCTCAACCAGACTGCGCGCGAGTGGGCGCCTCGACTTGCAATCAGTGAGGCGGAAGTGCGCTCCTACCTGACGGAGAATATTCATTATCAGCTCGATGCCGCATGCCTCGAGGGTTTGCAATTATTTTTTCGCTATGCGAAGGAGATCGGTGCGCTTCCCGAAGCGCCGAAGCTGCGGTTTATGGAAACCGCGAAGGCGCTCGCCACTTAAGACCGGCACGTCGCGGCCATTTCAAGGATTTCGCATAGACCCCTGAGTGCCGATGTCGCGACTCGATAGCAGGGAGTTGCTACGTGCCACAATCTCTGTA
>QIAK01000286.1 GCA_003225515.1 Acidobacteriota bacterium
GATGTGCAATTCATCAAGGCATAAACATCGCGGTCGTGTAAGAAATGTGCCGCTTCAAAAGGAAGGAAGGAGAAAGTTATGTCGCTCCGCCCGGTGAAAAAAATCATTCAGCCGAAGCCTACGATCGAGGGCGCCGGTGTGAAACTGCAGCGCGCTTTTGGTTTCGGCAAGACGAAAGAATTCGATCCTTTTTTGCTGCTGGATGATTTTCGTAACGACAATCCCGAGGATTACCTGAAAGCCCCGAATGGTTCGATTATCCGCACGGGCTTCGCTGGATAATCTGCTGAACCTTGCGGCATCACAACCAACGAACACACAAGCCCCACAAGCCCCAAGACCATCCGCGTCGACATGATCCACCGCCTTAAGGACTACTGCGTCACGACCGTAAGCGCCCGAGATTGAGAGAATTTAGCCTTAGCGAACCGTCGTTGGTGAAACATGGCCTTGCAACCTGAATGGCGGCTAGTTTTATGCAAAAGAAGTTCTGCCGAGAGTGGAGCGCGGCGGGCAAAAGGCCGCTTAAGGAAATATGGTGGAGGCGGCGGGAGTCGAACCCGCGTCCGAAAATGTTACTGGTCAAGATAGGCTACATGCTTAGTCGTGTTCATGCCCTGGGCATTACCCCAGGACGTTCGCGGCCCGCGCTCAGAACCGACAAGAAACGCGTTCCGCTAGCCTGTGATCTTAGCCTCCCGCCCCAGACGTAGACGAGAAGAGCAGCCCGCTGTGTGACGTCCTTCGGAGGCCCACGGGCGAAGCCTCTTGGGACGGCTGCCTAACTAATTAGGCTGCGTATGCCATCTGTTGATTGGCAATTATCATTTTCCACGCGATTACGGGTGTGTGGACCCCGGCATGCCTCTTGGCCGCAAGCATCTCCGTCGAAGCCGTGACGCCCCCACTGGTGGGATTGGCCATACTCAAAGAACTACTTCCAGACTAGGGTTCTCCCCAGTAGAAGTCAACATACCATTGGATGCGGAGTATCCACTGCCGGATTCGCTGCCTTTTCGCCCTACACTTGACAACCCTCACCTCCAGGTCCTCGCAGGCCTGCACTCAAACCTTCTTTATAGGCGGACGTTTTGCCAGCTTCTGCTCCAGCCTCGCCTTCACTCCCGCCCATTCCTCATCGAGAATGCTGAAGTAAACCGTATCCCGCACCCGGCCCGTACAGGTGACCAGGTGCCTGCGTAACGTGCCTTCCTCCTTCGCCCCGATGCGCAGGATCGCACTGCGCGATTTCTGATTGAGCGCGTCGGTCTTTAGTTCCACCCGCATGCACTTCCACACCTCGAACGCATGCCGCAGCATGACAAATTTCGCGTCAGTATTTACTCCTGTGCGCTGCCATTCCGGCGCGATCCACGTGGACCCGATTTCCACTCGCCGGTTCGCGCGATCAATGTTCATGAATCGCGTGCTGCCGATCACACACCCCGAACTCCGCTCCACCGTAGCGAACACAACCGATTCCCCGCGCTCCTGTTCGTCGAACCCTTTATCGATCAGTCGCCGAAAATCTTCCGGAGTCTTCATGGAATAAGGAATCCAGCGAAAAATATCGTCCAGATCATTTTTCGCAGCCTCCCAAAAAAGTTCCGCATGCTCGTGCCGGAGCGGTTCCAGACGGACCACTGCTCCTTCCAGCGTTACAGGCAATACAATGTTCAGCAGTGGAATCTTCAACGGCTCAACCTGCACTTGGGCGTTCCTTTCGCATGCAGCGCTCCAAATTAGCCTTGCATCTATTAATCTTGCATCTTGCAGCTTTTTCAGGCATCTCTAGTACGACGCGGATTTTGCACCGGATCCGATCCAAGCTTCCGCTCAGCAAGTGCCGGTGACCAGCGATGATCTCATACGTCCAACACGCAGCCATGTCACATGCAATCCAGTCATGTTGTCAGGGGAACTCTTAGTGCAGGCGCGATGTCTTCCATTCTCGCAAATTCCCCACACCACTCGCCTTTTCACCGATTTTCTGGCACATTCCCCGAATGTGCAGCCGTTCTATCCCAGATCCGCAGACTTTTCCGGATGGCTGAAAGCAGAATCCGCAAAAATCTCTTACGACTCCTCCCGCCGCGAGCGCGTCACCGCAATTCTTGAACGCCAGAATAAATCCTGGAACGCCTCCGCAAAAACACTCTCAAATCTAGAACGCTTGCGCAAAGGAGCGGCCGCAGTTGTCACCGGCCAGCAGGTCGGACTTTTTGGCGGACCCATGTTCGCCATTTACAAAGCGCTCACTGCGGTCAAACTCGCGGAGGAAGCTACTCGCGCCGGAGTCGACGCCGTCCCTGTTTTCTGGCTGGCAACCTATGATCACGATCTTGCCGAGGTGAACCACGTCTCCGTGCCCGGACCCGAAGGCGCACTGCAGGTGCTCACGACGCAGGCGCATGACGTTCCCTCAGCCCCGGTGAGCGCGGTGCATCTCACCGATGAGATCGCCGCTATTGTGAGTCAGGCTGTAACCCTCATCGGCGATTCCGAGGCAGCGCAGATTCTTCGGGAAACCTACGTTCCCGGCGAATCGCTGGGCAATGCGTTCGCTCGTTTCTA
Source organism: Acidobacteriota bacterium (assembly GCA_003225515.1). GTDB lineage: Bacteria > Acidobacteriota > Terriglobia > Terriglobales > Acidobacteriaceae > Sulfotelmatobacter. Next base: position 2,575 of record QIAK01000286.1, read on the forward strand.
TGCCCGTATCTTTGCGGACTATGGTGTGATTCTGCTCGATGCCTCTGACGCGGAACTCGACCGTGTCGCAACGCCAGTTTATTGCGATGCCGTTGAGCGCGCCGGAGAACTTGCCACCGCTTTACTCGCACGCGGCGAGGCGCTCGAGGCCGCAGGCTACCACCAGCAGGTAAAGGTGACGGCTTCATCAGTCCTGCTCTTCACTTTGCAGCAGGGCGCTCGCACTCCCATCCAGCGTCAGGGCGATGGCGATGCTGCCGAATTTGTCATCGGCTCCGGCTCCCACGCGGAGAAGCTTTCGCAAGCTGAACTCATTGCGCGCATCAAGTCCAACCCGGAGCTGTTCAGCCCCAACGTTCTCTTGCGGCCCATCGTCGAGGATTATCTGCTACCCACGCTCGCATACACTGGCGGCGCTGCCGAGACCGCATACTTTGCCCAGGCCGGAACCGTCTTTGAAGCGCTCCTTGGCCGCGTGACTCCCATTGTTCCGCGCTTCTCCGCCACAATCGTGGAACCAAAGATGCAGCGCCTGATCGAGCGGCATGGAATCAGCGTGCCGGACATTTTCAATGGTCCGGATGCCTTGCGTCGGCAGCTCGCCGAGCGCGGATTACCGCAAGACCTGCAGGCCGCCTTCGATGCCGCAAGAAAATCTCTGGACTCGCACCTGTCGACGGTCAAAGAGAAGCTGGTAAAACTCGACCGCACCCTGCTCGATGCCGCGGAAACTGCACGCTCGAAAATTGAATATCAGCTCGAGCGTCTGCACGCTCAGGCCGCCCGCGCCGAAGCGCTCAAGAGCGAACTTGTCTCTCGTCATGCCGAAACGCTGAGCCATGCCCTATATCCAGACAAAGGCTTGCAGGAACGTGGGATCGGTGGAATTTATTTCCTGGCCCGTTACGGCCGTGAACTCCTGCCCCAGTTGCTCGACAAAATCTATCCTGACTGCCACGACCACCAGATCCTGGAACTGTGACTCCCGCGCCCGGACGGTGATCCCCACGACGCGCGGAGCGTCGCGAAATCAATCGGTCACGCCGCTCTCGCCTGGTCGGGCTCTTTCTGAATCATGAGCCAGGCAGCCACAGCGCTTGCTACAGACAGGCCCACGCAAATCATCATCACAACTCGAAATCCAGACACGAAAGCTTCCTCGATGAAATCGTGAATCGTCCTTTTCACATTCGGATCAAGACCGTCAGGCACCGGCAAGCCTGCCAGCTTGATCTCGTCTTGTTGAAGCTGCTGCACGACCGATGGTGATACCGAAAGATGAGTCAGCTTCTCGTTCAGCCGAGAACCGAACACCTTGACCATGACGATTCCAAGGATGGCAATGGCCAACACTCCGGCGACGCGAGCAACAGCATTATTGATTCCGGAAGCGGCGCCCACCCGCTCCTGACTCACAGAATTCATGACGACGGTGGTCAGAGGGGCGACTGTGACCGCCATGCCGAACCCGAGCACAACGATCGCCGAGAAGAACGTCTTCCAATAGCTTTCCGCGCGGAGCGGCGCCATGAACATTGCAAATCCAAGAGCGGCAATGAGCGGACCTGCAATCAACGGTCTTCGCGCGCCATAGCGTGCCACCAATCCGCCGGACCAGCGGGAGAGAAAAAACATCAGCAATATCAAAGGAAGCACAGCCGCACCGGCTGCTGTCGCCGAGTAGTGCTGCACCTGAATCAGGTTTAACGGAAACAGAAAAAAGAAAACTCCAATAGCGGAATACAGAAATAACGTAAGCAAGTTCGCACCACTAAAGCTGCTGGACTTGAACAGCGCAAGCGGCAGCATCGGTGTGGTGACTTTAGACTCACTAAAAATGAAGAGAATCAGGCAGCCGAAACCAACCATCAGCCCACCGATCACCAGAGGATTTCGCCAACCTGTGTTCACCGATTCCATAAAACCGGCGACCAGCCCGCCAAGTCCGGCTGTGGCCAGAAGCGCTCCCAGCCAATCGACTCGGCAAGCTTTGGCATTGCGGCTCTCTGGAATCTTCCAAAATGAAATTACAATTACGGCTCCCGCCAAAGGAACGTTTATGAAGAAGACCCATCTCCAGGAAGCATGCTCCACCAACGATCCCCCGAGGACCGGCCCGATCGCGGTCGTAATGGCTGTAAAGCCTGACCACGTGCCGATCGCCTGTCCGCGACTCTTCCCGTCGAAAGCTGTGCTGATGATTGCCAGGCTGCCCGGTACAAGGAGCGCAGCTCCAATCCCTTGAATACTTCTTGCAGCATTCAGTTGATGAATACTGAATGCGGCGCCGCAGGCGGCCGAAGCAATGGTGAAGATCGCGACCCCGATCACGAAAATCAGCCGGCGTCCAAACAAGTCGCCGAGCGAACCGCCGACAAGAATCAGCGCACCGAGAAATAGTCCATAGGACTCGACCACCCACTGCATACCCACAACCGTGGAATGAAAATTAGACTGGATCGCCGGTAGCGCGACATTCACGACAGTGCTATCGATGAAAGCCATGCTCGAACCCAAAATCGTTGCGACGAGTATCCAGTTTCTCGCCACGGCCTCGGTGGGACTTCTCTTGGCGGCCGATTGCATGACAGCCTCATCGCAAGGCGCTCTCATGCAGGCTTTGGATGCCAAGTGCGTGGATTGGGCTCCGAAAATCAGTAGGGTTTTTGGATGTGCTGTTCGGGCGCTATTTACTTTCGCTGGTCGCCAAGTAGGTTCCCAACCCGATCATGATCGCGCCGGTCACCGTTCGTTGCCGTAGCCGGAAGGTGGCCGACGAGCGAATGCGCTCGCCGAGCGGACTAGCGAGAGCTATCACAATGAGGTCTGCCGATGTATTCATGACCACTGAGATCGTACCCAGCGCCACGAACTGCAAGAAAACGTGTCCGGCGCTGCGATTCACGAACTGTGGAATGAACGAAAGAAAAAACAAAGCCGTCTTAGGATTCAGAACCTCGGTTGCCACGCCCTGCCACAACGGATTACGTGCTGGCCGCGCACTGAGTTGTTGATCGATCGCCCCGGCATCCGGCTTCTCTTTCCACGCGTCGATAATCATCCGTACACCAAGGAAACAGAGATACGCCGCGCCCACATATTTCACGGTCGCAAATGCAACTGCCGACTTCGCGAGAATGATTGAAACGCCGAGCGCCGCCGCGAACACATGCACCATGCCGCCCAGGAATGTGCCCAGCGCTGAGAGCACGCCCTCGCGTTTTCCTCCCGCAAGGCTACGCGCCAGAACGTATAGCATGCCCGGACCGGGAGCGATTGCCAGCAACAAAGCCGCCGTCAGAAAGAGAAAAAATCGAGTTGAGTCGAACATAAAAGCACCGCTCCTGGTTTCAATCTGTGTACTTTGAGTTTCTCATGTAGAAAAGAATTAAGCTGCGCGGTTAACCCAGCATCCCTGCTTCAGTCTCTCCGCCTGAGCCACTCTTCCAGCCCTGCCAGAGATTCCACACGTGGAAAGTCCGTCTCACGGTACGCTCCGGCTACATCGAACAGAACGGCTTGCATTCCGGCCTTGCGAGCGCCGACATAATCGACGGAATAGACATCGCCCACGTACAGGCTCTCGCCTGGGTCTGCCTTCATGGCGCGCAAAGCCGCCTCAAAGATCGCCGGATGCGGCTTCTCGCAACCCACATTTCCCGAATCAGTGATGCACGGAAAGCAATCCTCAATTCCGCAGCGGCGCAGCACAGCGTCGATCCTGCCATCGGCATTCGAGATCACTGCAATCGCGTATTCCTGCCGGATGCGGTCGAGTGCTTCGCGCGTCCCGGGCAGAATCTGGTCCCAGTTGGCGGAATTCTGCGTGTTTACGATAAGCGCGTCGCGCACCTGGTCATCCAAAGCATTGATTCCTTGAAGCAGATAGGTGTGGAATGTCCACCAGAATCCATGGTCGACCTTTCCCTCCATGATTCCCAAATCAAACTCTTTCTTGGTGCGCCGCTCCAGAGCTTGCCAGGTTTCGAGTGACGGATGCTGCTCTCGTGGCAGCGGCTCCAACATGCGAGCGCGATTGGGAAACAGCAGAGTATTGCCGACGTCGAAAAAAATAAACCGGCACTTAGGCATGATTCATAATACCCAACCGGACGAACGTAGGAGGGAAGGGAAGCCTTCGGTCTGCGACCGCTAAGCGCTCGTGAACCCAGGCCAAAAAAGATGTAATATCCAATTCTTGGCGAAGGCCAGTTGGGCAAGAGTTCTTTCGCCGAGCGCTCAGAGATGCCATTCAGTGCAGTGACGGTCATTACCGGTTTCGCGCGAAACGCGCGGGTTGCAATGGGCATTTATGTCTCCGCGCGCGCGTATGCTGCGGTTCTGTTCGGAGTGGCTGCGAGCCTCTTCTATCGCGGATCGCGACAGGATGTTTACAACATCCTGTGGGCCGTTGTGTTCGGCTTTGCCACGCTAAACATCATCAGCCTGGCCGCTCGCCGTCTGGAACCGGCACGCCGCGGCTTGGCCTTCGGGGAACTCATGGCCGTGATGGCTGTTCTCGTATCAATCTTGTTGCTGGGATGGGAGATGCTGCACATCTTCCACATCTTCCCCATTCGGCTAAGGCATTGAAAACACAGGGCAAAGTTTTCCACAGTGTTCCTGCGGGAACGTTTTACGTACAAAAGAATGCGTACAATGCTCTTAATTGCCTGATTCAAGCCAGACTTGTTTTCAATCCATTTCCTCTGAATCATGGCCCTCGTGGCCGATGCCATTTTGCGGTATGATTCGCTCTAATGGCGAAGAATCATCCTAATTTCGAAGTGACCTGCCCATGCTGTAGCGCCGTGCTCAAGATTGACGAGGAGACGCGCTCCGTCATCGCTCATACCGCGGCTGTGAAGCCTAAAATGTTTAATGACATGGAGGCTGCGGCCAAAGCGATGCGCGAGCAGGACAGCCGCCGCGAGTCGATCTTCCAGCAGTCGGTGGAAGCCCAGCGGCACGCTTCCGACCTGCTGGAGAAGAAGTTTCAGGAGGCGGTGAAGAAGGCCAAAGAGACTCCCGACACGGGCAAGCCGATTCGGGATTTCGATCTTGATTGAGGCCCGGGCATGAGGCGTCCTCTTCTTCTTGGCCATCGCGGCGCCCGTGCTCTGAAGTCGATTCCAGAAAACACACTCGCCTCGTTCGATCAGGCTCTGGCCGACGGCTGCGACGGCTTTGAATTCGATGTCCGCCTCACCGAAGATGGCGAGGCCGTCATTTGTCACGACGAGAAGGTTGCGGGATATCACCTTGCCCGCTCTCCGTTGAAGCAGGTCTCTCACTTGCCTCGGCTGCGGGATGTTCTGCAGCGCTACCGCGATTCATTTCTCGACATTGAACTCAAAGTCAAAGGACTGGAGCGAGTCATGCTCGATCTTTTCCTCCGGCACCGGCCTCGCAAGGGCTTCGTAGTCTCATCCTTCATCCCCGGAGTGCTAAAGTCTCTGCGTGCGTCGGATGCCACAATTCCGCTCGGCCTCATCTGCGAGTCGAAGACTCAACTCCGTCTGTGGACTGAGACTCCGGTCGAGTATGTGATTCCTCATTACGATCTGGTCGAGGCAGATCTCATCCGCAAAATAAAGGGAGCAGGGAAGAAAGTCATCGTCTGGACAGTCAATGCTCCCGAGGATATGCAGCGCTACGCAACGGAGGGCGTCGACGGCATCGTTTCCGACGATACGGCTCTTCTCTGCCGCACCCTGGGAGCTGGGAAGTAGGATTCATGTTCGATTGCCGCGCTGTGTTGACCTTCTTACTGCACTCTCCTTACTGCGCTCCGCCAGCGATCGCGGTTCCGGAAGATATAGCTCCTTTGGCCTCCTTGATGCCGGCTTGTATGTGCGTCTCCCAGTCGAGATGTGGGATGGGAGACATGGCCGCAGCCTGATACAGTGCGAGCGCATCCTGCGGCCGGCCCAGTTTCTTGAGGCATAGGCGCGCGGCACTCAGTTGAGCCGTCAGTGCCTGGCGCTCGGTTGGATAAGCTTGAGCGAGTTGCTGATACTCGGCGAACGCACGATCGAATTCCTGCAACTCTTCCGCGCCTTTGCAGAGTTCGAGCCAGGTTGCCGCCGGCATCTTGGTTCCACCAGAATCGATGAACTCCGCGTAATCCTGAAATGCGGCTTCGACTTCGTGCGCTCGCAGATGGATGGCGCAGGTCTTAACCGTGGCGTCGAGATATTCTTTCGTGTTGCCCTGCCGGGTATGTAGCTGCCGCAACATGTTCCAGGCGTCGAGCGAGTTCGGCGTCAGCGCCACATGCTTAGTCAAGAGCGGTAGGGCCTCGGCGAGTTGACCGTGCTCCATCATGCTGCTGGCTTGTTCGAGTTCGGCGTCATTGGTCCAGGCGATCTTCTCTTCAATTGCCTGGTTAGCCTTGTGTTCGAGACCCGAGTGCTGGATAGCGAGAGCGACCAGCGCTCCAAATAGAAATCCGCCGACGTGCGCCCAATGCGCCACGCCGCTGTTATTGCCGAGCAGCGAACCATAAAATATTTCGGCGAACAGCCACAGCGGCAGCAGCCAGTAGGCCGCCGCCTTGAAGCGATAGAGTTTGAAAATGAACAGCCACGCCATCTCGATCTTCATTTTGGGGAAGCGCACCAGGAAGGCTCCCATCAACGCCGCGACCGCGCCGGAAGCGCCGAGTGTTGGCGTGGTGCTGCCCGGATTCGACCAGGCATAAAACTGCAGCGCGGCTACTCCGGCAATCAAATAGAAGATCGAGTACAGCCAGCGTCCCCATACATCTTCGAGAACAAATCCTGCGAGCCACAGGAACCACATATTGCCGATCAGGTGCATCCATCCGCCATGCAGAAAATTGGCGGTCAAATAGGTCAGGGCCGTCGGCCGCGCCGGCACAAAGGCGTACTGCTCCGTGATGGAAACTTTCGACAGGCTGACAAATTGGGTGTTGAGTCGGTCCGCCTCGTCTTGCAGCTTCGAGGTGTCCTCTATCATTTTCATCTTGGCGTCGTAGGTGTTAATGATCTCGCGATTGGGGCTCTGCACACGTTTCCACTGCTCGGGATGGCTTTGCTTGAATCCATCAACCAGTTGCTGTGACTCCGCTTGCAGCTTCAACTCCGGATGCAAAGCCGCGAGAATCAGGATGTGCGACTTGAGCTCGCCAAGTTGGGGAGCCTCATCGTCAATGGCCGACATGGTGAAGAGAAAGACCACCACATTGATGGCAATCAATGCCAGAGTGACCACGGGCCAGCGCCGGGCCTCCATGTTCTCGTGCTTGATGGGAATCAGCATCGACTGCGCCCCTGTGGACGGAAAAATCCCGACACACTCGCGCCAGTGTAGTTTCGCGCGAGCGCTATTCCCAGATGACTCAAGGTCTCGCGCAATCTTTAGTAACCGCTGTTGGTGTTATGAGAGTCATCCTGACCGGAGCCGTCCTTCAGGCGAAGGGAAGTATCTCGCAGGTATGCCGTCGGAGTTTCCAGAGCAAGAAAGCGGGAGCAACAATCCAAACCATCACGTGCGATATACTTCCGTAACTTTTAGCCTGTCCCCGGGGATTATTCTGGTATGGCTGTTGGCATTCGCACTCACGATCTGCGCAAGGTTTATAGCTCCGTTCCGCCAATGGCGGCGGGCGGAGGCATTGTCGCCCGCACCAGCGCCAGGGGCTCGAAGCAACCCGCCAAAGAACAGATCCCCGCGCTGGACGGCCTTTCGCTGGAGGTTCATCCAGGAGAGATCTTCTGCTTGCTCGGACCGAATGGGGCGGGCAAGTCGACCACCGTCGGAGTGCTGACCACGCGGGTGCGGCCGACCTCAGGCCAGGCGTGGATCGGCGAGCATGACGTCTGGAAAGAACAGGCGCAGGTCAAGCGCCTCATCGGAGTGGTGCCGCAGCGAGCGAATCTGGATTTTTCACTTACCGCTCGCGAAATCCTCGTGTATCACGGCGCCTACTTCGGGCTGAGCTCGAAAATAAGAAATGAACGGGCCGATGCTCTGCTCGAGAAGTTCAAGTTGACCGAGCGCGGCAATCAGATGGTGCGCGGCTTTTCGGGAGGCATGATGCAGCGGCTCTCGATTGCCCGGGCCATGATGCACGACCCGCAGGTTCTCTTTCTCGATGAGCCCAGCGCCGGGCTTGATCCGCAGACTCGCATTCTGCTGTGGGAGATCATTCGCGAATATCACCAGGCAGGGAAGACCGTGCTGCTAACCACGCACAATATGGAGGAGGCAGACGCGCTTTGCCAGCGGCTCGCCATAGTCGATCACGGCCGCGTCATTGCGCTGGGGACTCCGGGGGAGTTGAAGGCCTCGATCCCCGGCGGATTTCTGCTGCGTCTGCGTTTCGCCAACCAGACCCCGCAATTGATCGAGCGGCTGCAATCTTTGGCGGGAGTGCGTGAAGTTCGCGCCGCGGACGGCACGGGCGCAGACGTTTATGCCGATCGCGGCGGTTCCCTGATTTCCGAAATTGCCAATTCAGCGGCGAGCACTGGGGCCGAATTGTCAGACGTGCATATTTCCGAGCCGAGTCTTGAAAATCTATTTCTGCACCACACCGGAAGGAGCCTGCGCGATTGAACTGGAAAACTTTTTTCGCGATGCTGGGGCGCGACGCTCATGTGGCGCGGCGCAATGCCATTCAGCTATTCATGCAGACCTTCCTGCAACCGCTGCTGTTTGTTTTCATCTTCGGCAAAGTAATGGTGGGCAGCGGTTACATGCCCGAGGCGTATAAGAGTTTGCTGCTGCCCGGAATCATTGCCATCAGCATGACGTTCACGGGAGTCTGGGCGGTGGCGATGCCGCTCATTGCGGAGTTTCAATGGACGCGCGAGATCGAAGACCGGCTACTGGCGCCCATCAGCGTGGGTTGGATTGCAATTGAAAAAGTGATTGCCGGAATGCTTCAGGCGCTGGTCGCGGGGCTGGTGGTGATTCCGCTGGCCTGGCTCGTGCTGGGGCGGGGAGTCGCGATCAGCATGGGAACTCCGCTGATCTTTGCCGTGATCATTCTGCTGGTTGCTGCGTTTTCTGCATGCGGCGGACTTGCCCTGGGATGCAGCATGGATCAACAGCATATCGGGCTGATGTTCAGCCTGGTGATGACGCCGATGATCTTCTTCGGGTGCACGTACTATCCGTGGAGCGCGCTCAAGACTTTCCCGATTCTCCAGAAAATTGTTCTGGTGAATCCGCTGGTTTATGCCAGTGAAGGGATGCGAGCGACGTTGGCTCCGCAGTTTGCGCATCTGCCGGTTGCGGCGGTGATTCTCGCGCTGGTTTTCTTCGATGTGCTGCTGCTGGTCGTGGGATTGCGGCAGTTTGAGAAGAAGGCGGTGACGTAGTGAAGGCGGCACGATCCGCCAGGTTTCCTAATCAGCCGCAGCTTCCAAGGCGATGCCGCGCGACGGCTTCTTCAGAAATGCCGTGCGCTCCATCTCGAAGGATTCCAGATTCGCTCCCAGCGCCTGCTCGTTCCAGCCTAGTACGGCGCCAATGCGGGCTGCGGCCTCGCGGCTGCAGGATTCGGACCAGCAGGCTCCAAGTGCCACCGGAGTGCGTCGCAGCAGGACATCGCCCAACGTGACAGCGAATTCCTGGCGGTACGCTTCCACTACTTCGGCAACAATGTGGGAAGTGTGCGGACAGATGGGAGCCCGCAGTTCCGCGCTGACCAGCGCCATGCGCGCAATATCCATGGCACGGGGACCATGCCACTCCATCATGCCGCGGGCAGTTTCTTCGCTGACCGATCCGGCGCGGGCGATGTCGAGAATTGCATGATCGAACATGGGATCGAGCGAACTCCCTGATCCCATTGCGATGGTGGTCGGCTCCTGCACGGGGATGCCGATCTTGCGCGCGCATTCCCGTGCCAGCGAAGCCGCGGTGGTCAACTTGCCGCCAATCACTGAGATCAGGCGCGCCGCTCCTTCAGGCGTGTGGTCGTGCAGGAAGTGACGCCGCGACACCGACGATGCGGCATTCCCCGGAGAGTTCGGGAGAGGTCGCACGCCGGCGAAGGCATACTTGATATCGTGAGCGGAAATTTTTGCTTTGGGAAATAGCCTGGCTGCCGTGCGCAAGAGGTATTCGATTTCTTCGCTGGAAGGCGCAGCCTTCGCCGGATCCCCGGTATCGCTCACCTCCGTCGTGCCCACCAGCACCTGCTCATTCCAGGGCAGGACAAAAACCGGCCGGCTATCGGAAGCCTCGGCGTAGACGGCCGCAGTGGGCGCGCCTGAAAACCGCGGCAACACAATATGCGATCCCCGCACTCCGCCCAGCAGGGGCTTGCTGGTGCGCACCGCGGAGCGTTGGCAAACTCGGTCGGCCCACGGACCGCTGCAGTTCAAAATCCACCCGCCTTCGACGCGCTCGTCTTTGCCAGAGATGCGGTCGCGCAGCAGCACTCCTCGTGCGCGGCCTTGGGCGATGTCGACGGCCACAACCTCACAATGATTGCGGATGACTGCGCCTGCAGCGGCGGCTTCCATCATCCACTCGGCAACCAAGCGTTCGGGAAATTCGCATTGTGCATCTTCGTAGTTGAAGATTGACCACTGGTGCCCTGCGTCCAGCGCCCGCTCCACGCGCTTCAATTCCATCTCGCTCAGGCCTGCGGATTTTCTCTTTGCGAAACGCTCGTAGAGCCACAAGCCGGCACGCACCTTCATCGCGCTGCGCTGGCTTTGCTCATTCAGCAGAAGCAGAAAATGAATGGGATGCACCAGGTGCGAACGTTCACGCAGCAAGCGCTCGCGTTCACGCACCGATTCGCGTACCAGGCCGATCTCGCCATGTTCCAGATAACGCAGGCCGCCGTGGATGATGCGGGTGGACCGACTGGTCACGCCTGAAGCGAAATCATTTTGCTCGACCAGCAGTGTGCGCTTGCCGGCACGTGCACATTCACGAGCCACCGCAACACCGTTAATGCCTCCGCCGATAATCACCACATGGAAGTGCTGACCTTCTAACGGGGGTCGAGGTTTGACGGCTAAGCTCATGAATTAAAAAGACAAAGAGAGATCGAATAGAGGCGTTGGCGGAGCCTCTCGTCCCAGCCACGACACGTTCAGCTGCTCTAATTGTGCGCTTTCATGTTCTGAGAGATAAAGGTCACGATAGGCCACATAAAAATATGGCCCGATTCCAGGCCAATCCAACCATGGTGCCAAAAGTAACTGCCGCCGATCAGTTGAATCGCGGCAGTTCGTTCTTTGAACCGCCGCGAACTTTGAATTGCCGCGAACCGTTACGGCTCTGCCTGGCAATCCCGGAGAAATCACGCGGTCTTGCGCAGGGCCTCCGACTCGGATGCCTCGGCAAACAGACGAATCATCTCACGATTGAAAGCAGGAATATCGTCCGGTTTGCGGCTGGTCACAAGGAATCTGTCGGTAACGACTTCCTTGTCCACCCAGTTTGCACCGGCGTTCTTGAGATCAGTCTTCAGCGAAGGCCATGACGTCATCGTGCGTCCGCGAACCGCACCGGCTTCAATCAGCGTCCATGGACCATGGCAGATCGCCGCCACCGGTTTACCCGCGTCGGTAAAGTGCTTCACAAATTCGACTGCCTTGGGATTCATGCGAAGATGGTCAGGATTCATGACGCCGCCCGGCAGCAGCAGCGCGTCAAACTGCTCCGGGTTGGCAGAGTCCAGCGGAACGTCTACCGGTACTTCCTGGCCCCACTCCGTGTGATTCCAGCCTTTTACTTTCTTGTTTGCCGGAGAAACTACCTGCGTCTTCGAACCCGCTTGTTCGAGCGCTTTTTTGGGTTCCAGCAATTCTGATTGCTCAAAGCCGTCCGTGACCAGGATCGCTACTTTCTTTCCCTGAAGAGTATTGGTCGCCATTTTGATTTCTCCTCGATAAATAATTGGGTTGATGGCTTGCTTTAAAGATGCACGTTCAAGGTGAGCAGGAGACTTGGTGTCGGTAGGATGCCGGCAGATCGGCACCGGTTGGCGCTCGCTTACGGCGCTCAAAATCGCGCCGCATTGCTTACTGCCTTCGCCGTCATTTACATTGGTTGCCGCATGTCCAGCACAGGGGAACGTTTCGAGCGAGCGGTCGCCATCATGGATCGGCTCCGCGCCCCGGGCGGCTGCCCGTGGGATCGCGAACAGACTTTCGATTCCATCAAACCTTATACCCTGGAAGAAACCTACGAAGTTCTCGAAGCCATCGACAACCGCGACTGGCATGAACTCGCCGGTGAACTTGGCGATCTGCTCCTGCAGGTGCTCTTTTATGCCGAAATGGCGAAGGAGCAGGGTTCCTTTTCTATCGACGACGTCCTCGATCGGCTCGCGAGCAAGCTGATCAACCGCCATCCCCATGTGTTTGGTGACGTGAAGGCCGACACCTCCGCTGAGGTTAAACGCAACTGGGAAGAGCTAAAGGTTGAGGAGAGAAAGAAGCGCCAAGCTGAAGTGAAAGAGGTAGATACTGCTGCGAAGAATCCGGGAAAAAATTCCATCCTCGCCGGAGTTTCTTCCGCCATGCCCTCGTTGCTGGAGGCTTACAAGCTCAGCTCTCGCGCGGCGCAGACAGGATTCGATTGGCCGAATGTGGAAGGCCTGTTTGATAAATTGCGTGAGGAAACTGACGAACTTCGAGAAGAACTTGAAGAGTTTCCTGCGCCCGGTCCGCGCCCACACGGACGCGGCATCGCCGGATCAGGACGCACCCCGGTTCCGGAAGCTTTGCAGGCGAGACTTGAAGGGGAAGTCGGCGACCTCTTCTTTGTGCTGGTCAACATTGCGCGTTACCTGTCAGTCGATCCTGAGTCGGCGCTGCGCAAAACCAATCGAAAGTTCAAGCGACGCTTTCAGTGGATGGAGGCGCGCCTGCACGAGTCAGGTCGCACCGCCGATCAGGCGTCGATGGACGAACTGGAGTCCCTCTGGCAACAGGCCAAGGTGATCGAGAGTGCGGAGAAGCAGCCATGACGGCGGACTCGGTGGTAATTCGCCGCTGCCACAGTATCGAAGAGTTCCGCGCTTGCGTCGCGTTACAGAAAGAAGTCTGGAACTTTACCGACGCGGAGCTGGTCCCGTTGCGCATGTTCGTTGTGGCCGACAAAGTCGGTGGCCAGGTGATGGGCGCCTTTGCAGGGGACGAAATGGTCGGGTTCGCGCTTTCAGTTCCCGGAACTCGAAGCGGTCACATCTATTTGCACTCACACATGCTGGCGGTGAGAAAAGATCACCGCAACGGAGGCCTGGGCCGGAAGCTGAAACTCTTGCAGAGGGAAGACGCCCTCGCTCGCGGCATTGAACTGATTGAATGGACGTTCGATCCGCTGGAAATCAAGAACGCCTATCTGAATATTGAAAAACTTGGTGCTGTGGCGCGGCGTTACAACATCAACCAGTACGGCATCACCTCATCGCCTTTGCAGGGAGGACTGCCCAGCGACCGCCTGATTGCCGAGTGGTGGCTGAAATCGAAGCGCGTCGAAGCCCTGCTTGCCGGCGGCAAGAATCCAGGGTTCGCGAGCGAGTCCGGCATCGCAGTACCAGCGCTGATTTATGAGTGGAAGGCGTCGCCTGATACCCGCGGCCAGGCGCAGCAGGTGCAGGAACGCAATCGTAAGGAATTTCTGCGCGCGTTTTCGCATGGACTCGCCGTGCTGGGTTACGAGCGCGATCCGGAAGGCAACGGCAAGTTCCTGCTGGGACATTGGGATGAGAAGTGGTCGTATGCGTCCGAAGAAAAGACATCATGAAAATTGAAGCCATTACGCTGCGCGAAATTCACATGCCGCTCGTCCATTTTTTTGAGACGAGCTTCGGGCGCACCTATAGCCGCCGCATTCTTCTGGTGACCGTTCACAGCGAAGGAGCGGACGGCTGGGGAGAGAGCGTGGTCGGGGAAGATCCTTTTTACAGCAGTGAATGGATTGAAAGCGCCTGGCCGACGATGACGCAGTATCTAATTCCCGCACTCCTGGGGCAGCGCATTGACTCTGCCCGCGAGTGTCCCGCGCTGTTCGCCAAGGTGCGCGCTCATCGCATGGCGAAGGCTGGGCTCGAGAACGCTATCTGGGACGCCGAAGCCATGCAAAAGCAATTACCGCTCTGGAAGCTACTGGGTGGCTCGCGCCGCGAAATCCTGTGCGGAGTATCGATTGGAATTCAGGATTCCATCGAACAATTGATGGAAAAAATTCAGATCGAATTGGCCGCTGGGTACCGCCGCATCAAGGTCAAAGTCAAACCTGGGTGGGATGTGAACGTGCTCGAGCGTATCCGCTCGCGCTGGGCGGACATCACGCTGAGTTGCGACGCGAATTCCGCTTACACACTCGATCAGATGGAGCACCTGCGCAAGTTCGACCAATTCAATCTTCTGATGATCGAGCAGCCGTTGTGGAATGACGATATTTACTATCATGCGAGATTGCAGAAGGAACTGCGCACCTCAATTTGCCTGGATGAATCGATAGTCAGTGTGCGCAGCGCCGCTTTCGCAGTTGAAACCAACGCTTGCCGGATTATTAATGTCAAAGTCGGCCGCGTCGGCGGATTCTCAGAAGCGCTGAAAATCCACGACCTCTGCCAGGCCCATAACATTCCGGTATGGTGCGGCGGGATGCTCGAAACCGGCATCGGGCGCGCCCAGAACATTGCCCTCTCGACGTTGGAAAATTTCCGCCTGCCGGGCGACGTTTCCGCTTCAAAACGCTATTGGAAGGAAGACATCATTGAACCCGAGGTAGAAGTTTCCCCGCAAGGAATGATCGCCATCACCGACCGGCCGGGAAGCGGTTACCGGGTGAAACCGGATTTGATCGAGAAGCTGACGGTGCGAAAAGAGACTCTGCGGGCGTAAATTAGAATGTAAATCAGAATCAAATCTGAGCGTTTATTGCAGTGTCTTTTTTCCAGCCTTCGCGTTTTCCGCGTCGACGGCGAGATCTTGCGCCAGTTTCTCTTGCTCGCTGTGCAATAGTTCCACTCCTTGCGCGAATGGCACGTTCTCCGGCAGTCGTTGAAAGTCGCTGAAAACTTCGTCGAAGACGATGCTC
>QIAK01000617.1:0-581 GCA_003225515.1 Acidobacteriota bacterium
GGGGGTGACTGCCAAGTAGTAGAGAATCGGCAGGGCACCGAGTGCTTATTCCGGCAACCGCTGCTCGCCACGAATCGACACGTGAGCGGCGACCTGGGCGGCCTCGGTGCCGGGTTGTCCGCCACCGGCACTGATCACATAGTCTCCCGCTGCGACCATCCTGTCCCCGGATTCATTTACGTAGCTTAAGTCGCGAGGTTGCAACTCAAGTTTCACATGCCGCGATTCCCCGGCCGCCAGGTGAACGCGGGTAAATCCGCGCAGCGCACGCAAAGGGGCACCCTGTAGTTGCGGAAAGGTGATGTAAAGCTCCACGACTTCATCGCCCGCTCGCTTCCCGGCATTCTTCACGTCCACTTCAACCGCCAGCGGATTACCCGCTTCAAGCTCTGCGCTAGCCAACTTCAAATTGCTGTATTCCATCTTCGAGTAGCTCAGCCCATAGCCGAACGGATACAGCGGCTCTCCCGTGAAATAGCGGTAGGTTCGATTCTTCATCGCATAATCTTCGAACTCCGGCAGCTGTTCCACACCTTTATAGAAGGTTACCGGCAACCGTCCCGCGGGATTGTTTGCCCCTG
>QIAK01000617.1:644-2881 GCA_003225515.1 Acidobacteriota bacterium
AGTTCACAGCCAAGGCGCTGCCATTCATCAGCACGACGACGAGAGGCTTGCCTGTGCCTTTCAACGCGCCAAGCAGCGCCTCCTCCTCTGTCGGAAGATTGAGGTTAGTCCGGTCGCCGCCTTTGAATCCGGGCACATCGACCTTCATTTCCTCACCCTCAAGCTTCGATGTGATGCCAACTACCGCGACGACAGCGTCCGCCTCACGCGCCGCGGATACGGCTTCCACCAGCGGATCGCCGATCATCGGCAGCCATATCAGCTTGGTAACGCGGCCACCCGCCATGGATTCGATCTTCACCGCGTAAGGATGCCCTGTTGTCAGGTGCATCGTCGCCAGTTGCGGGTTGGGGTCGTGCAGGATGCCGTCATCAATGACAAGTTTGCCGTCGATCCACAAGCGCTGCATAGAACCCATCAGGCCGATCTGGTATGTACCCGATTGGGCGGGCTTAAGAATTCCGGTCCACCGCACAGAAAAATCTTTCATGTCAGCGGGCGGACGAAGCGCATGGGAATCAGGATGGGACAGTTGAAGATCAACGTAGGGATCGACGCGAACCACTTGCGGGGTTCCTGATAAATCCTGGGCAAAGTACTCGCCCTTGAGTCCCGGCTTCCCGTCATCGGTGGATAACATCGAGGTTGGAATCACAGGATGCTCACGCAGGAAGTCAGTGCCGGGTTGAAACGAAACTTGAGCACCGGCAAACTGCTTGCGAATTCCCTCCAGCGCCGTGACTGCATGCGAAGCGGTGCCGCTGTAGTTTCCGTGCAGGACCTGGCCTGACTCGGCCAGTGGCCCGACGACCAAGATCTTTTTGACACCCGCCGCCAAGGGAAGCACGCCATCATTTTTCAGCAGCACCATTGACTCACGCGCCATCTTCAGCGCGAGCTCACGGTGCGCCGCACTGTCAATCTCCGAATCCGGCGTCTGGGCATATGGAACTTTCTCCGGAGGATCGAACATTCCCAGCCGCATCCGCGCCGTAAAGAGACGTCTCAGGGGAACATCGAGTTCAGCTTCAGTAAGCAACCCCTGCTTCACGGCGTCCACGAACGGCTTGTAGTCATGATCATCCTTAGTGATCGTGAAGAAATCGGCGCACTCATTGTCCATGCCTGCCTTGATTGCGGCCGCGGCAGCCTCCGCCTGACTCTTGACGAACTTGTGCCCTTCAAAAATGTCGACGATCGCATCGCAGTCCGATACGACATAGCCGTTGAACTTCCACGCGCCCCGCAACTGGTCCTTCAACAGGAAAGTATTGGCGCAGGCGGGCTGGCCATTTACGCGGTTATAGGCGCACATCACCGATTCAGCCTTGCCCTCCGTCACCGCCGCGCGGAACGCCGGCAGATAGGTGTCCTCCATGTCGTGCTTCGAAACCTGAACATCAATGCTGTGGCGCGACGGCTCCGGTCCGCTGTGTACCGCAAAATGTTTCGGCGTGGAAATAACCCGGAAATACTTGGGATCGTCGCCTTGCAGTCCCGTGACGAACGCCACACCCATGCGACCAGTAAGAAACGGATCTTCGCCGTAAGTCTCCTGGCCGCGTCCCCAGCGCGGATCGCGGAATATATTAATGTTCGGCGACCAGAAGTCGAGGCCTTCCATAATGTCCCGCCGCCCGGCTCGTATTGCCTGGTTGTGTTTCGCGCGAGCTTCCGTTCCGATCACGACCGCCATCTCGTGGATCAAAGGGTCGTCAAAGGTGGCCGCCAGCCCGATCGGCTCGGGAAAAACCGTCGCCGTTCCAGCATTGGCGACGCCGTGCAAAGCCTCACTCCACCAGTCGTAGGCCGGAACTTGAAGGTCAGGGCCGAATCAGATCATCGACCCGCACCTCGATAGGTTGCGAAGGATCCAGATAGACGGCGTTTCCTGCGGTCTGAGCGGCCGCACGTATCGGCATGAGAGAGAGAAAAGGGAGAAACAGGATTACGTGCAGCGTGATTCGAGCCAGCGTTTTCATGGAAGATTTCTCCTCGCGCAAACCGCGCGGTCACGGGTCGGCGAGAGCGCCGGCTGCGTTAGAGCGATTGAATAGATGGTGTTCCGTTAACGATTACGCTCGACCGTCGCTTGTAGCACAGCGGAAATCGTGCGGTCAAGGAGGGTGCGCAGGGCCGTCGGTTCGCGAAAGGTCTGTACGGTGTCCTTGACTAGCCGAATCGAGGGATGCCCGACTGACAAGCCGAGAGTGCACCTAGGTTGACAATGCTGTCAT
>QIAK01000151.1 GCA_003225515.1 Acidobacteriota bacterium
ATTGCCTGCAAACCCCGCGCCAGTCACGGGTTTCAGAGGGGGTGAGGAGGGGGTACCCTCAAAGACGCATTCTTTACCAATTGAACCATCATCCAAGAAGTGCCGAGGAAGGCCGATCACCAATTATTTTTTCGAAGCTTTTCCAACAATCCCAAACGCAATCCAAGGATCCGCGCAGCAGACGAGTAGCTCATGAAGAGTTGCACCGCGCCTGTTAAAATTTCATCTACTGAATCTGATGCTGCCCAAGAGTTTGCGCCCGCTGCTGCCTTACCTGAAACGCTATCGCTGGGAATACGTCGCGGGCACGCTGTGCGTTTTCCTTACCAACGGCATCTGGATCCTGTTCCCTCTCGTCCTCGGCAAAGCCGCCGACGATCTGCATGAAGGCGTTACCCGCCACAAGCTGTTGCTCTATGCCGCGGTGCTTCTTGCCATCGCCGCCATCAAGGGAATCTTCCAGTTCCTCACGCGCTGGATCGTGATCGGCGTTTCCCGCGATATCGAGTTCGACCTGCGCAACGATCTTTTTCAGAAACTCGAAACCCTCTCGTTCTCGTACTACCAGCGCCATCGCACCGGCGACATCATGGCCCGCGCCACCAATGATCTCAACGCGGTCCGCATGCTGCTCGGCCCCGCGATCATGTATTCCGCCAACACCCTCGTCTATACCGCGGGAGCGTTGGCCTTCATGATCTCCATCAGTCCCTGGCTTACGCTCTACACATTTTTGCCGCTGCCCGCGGTCAGCATCGTGATTCAAACTTTCGGTCGCCGCATTCACGAGCGCTTCGAACGGATTCAGGCCATGTTCTCCGACATCTCCGCCCGCGCACAGGAGAACTTTTCGGGTGCACGCTTGATCCGCGCCTATGTGCAGGAAGATGCCGAGATTCGCGCCTTCGAAACCGAGAACCAGGAATACATTCGCCGCAGCCTGCGCCTGGTGCGCCTCATGGGTATGCTCTGGCCCACTCTCGAACTCATGCTGGGGTGCGCCGTGGTGCTCGTCCTGTGGCTGGGTGGACGCGAAGTCATCCTCGGGCTCTCGCACGTAGCGCTGATCACGAATGTCAGGCTTCCCGGGAGCGCCGCGCCCGCGATCACCACCACAATCTCGCTCTCCGGTTCGATGAGCGTCGGGCAGTTCGTGTCCTTCAGCACCTACATGATGCAGCTAACGTGGCCGGTCATCGCGCTGGGATGGGTGATCAACATCTTTCAGCGCGGCACCGCGTCGCTGATCCGCATCAACGAAATCATGCACGAGGAGCCTGAGATCAAAGACGCTCCCGGCGCGCAAGACCGGGAGATTACCGGCGAAATCGAGTTTCGGGGACTCAACTTCAACTATGACGACAAGCAGGTTCTCCACGACGTGAACCTGCGCATCCCCGCGGGCAGCAGCCTCGCCATCGTTGGCCCCACAGGATCGGGCAAGACTACGCTAGTCAGTTTGATCCCTCGAATTTATGATGCCGGCACTGAAGATGCTGAATCCAGCACGGTACTCATCGATGGTCGTCCGATTCGTGATTTCGCGCTGGCATCGCTGCGGCACAACATTGGATTCGTGCCGCAGGAAACTTTTCTATTCAGTGATCGCATCCGCGAGAACATCGCGCTCGGCGTGGATTCCGCCACCGACCAGCAAATTCACAACGCTTCCGAAGCGGCCAATATTGCCGCCGATATCGAGAGCTTTCCCGAAGCCTACGAAACCATTGTAGGAGAGCGCGGCATCACGCTTTCTGGCGGCCAGAAACAGCGCACGGCGATTGCCCGCGCGCTCATTCGCAATCCGAAGATTCTGATTCTCGACGACGCGCTCTCCAGCGTCGACACCCACACCGAAGACAAGATTCTCAACCACCTGCGGGACGTGATGCGCGGACGCACTACTATCTTCATCTCGCATCGCGTCTCGACCGTCCGCAATGCGGATCGCATCGCCGTCCTGCACGGCGGACGCATCGTCGAACTCGGCACCCACGACGAACTCCTGGCCTTGAATGGCTACTACAGTGACCTGTATAACAAGCAGTTGCTGGAAGAGGAACTGGCGGAAGTCTGAGAAGAAGCACCGGAGATCAGAGGAAGAAATCGGCGTCCGGCTTTCTCAACGTTCTCAACGTTCTTTGCGTCCTTTGCGGATTTCTTTGCGCTCTTTGCGTTAAGAGCTTTTGTTGGTGAGAGAAAAAGCTCAACCCGCAATGGTCGCGAAGAAATTCGCAAATAGCGCAAAGAAGATCTAACACTCGCATCATTTTCAGCATTAACATTTTTTTGACAATACCCCGCATTGCGCCTTCTAAACTGGTCCCGACCGGAAATATCAGCTCATCATGCAGCGCGTCAGCACAACCGAAATCCTCGATAGCGACGCTTGTCCGCCGGTCGAGGTGGAAACCTCGCTGCGCGATCTGTCCCGCATCAACCGCTGGTTCGGCGGGGTTGCCACCACTCGCAAATTGATCGAGCGCGTCGCCTCAAAGACTGGAGCAAAACACTTCTCTGTGCTGGAAGTTGCCGCGGGATTTGGCGAAGTGTCCAAGATTGCGGGCCGGCAACTGGCGCACAAGGGAATCACGCTGGATGTGACCGACCTTGACCGGGTTCGCACTCACCTGTTGCGTGGAAACCGCGCGGTAGTCGCCGACGCGCTCGCACTTCCCTTCCAGGACAACAGTTTCGATCTGGTCAGTTGCAGCCTCTTCGCCCATCATCTCGAACCCGCCGAACTGGAGCGTTTCGCCGCCGAGGCGTTGCGCGTAAGCCGCCGCGCAGTTCTAATCAACGATTTGATCCGGCATCCTTTGCATCTCGCGCTCGTATATGCTGGATTCCCGCTGATGCGCAGCTACGTATCGCGAGTCGACGGACTGGCCTCGGTGAAAAGAGCCTATGTTCCGGAAGAGATGAGGAAGTTTATTTCGTCAGGCGCGCCGTCTGCGAAAGTGGAGATCTCGCGTCACTTTCTGTTTCGCATGGGAGTGATTGCGTGGAAGAAAAGTTGCTGATGGAAAACGTTAATGCAAAGTGGCGCCGATTTTCTTTCTGCCCTTCGCGGATCTGTTTGCGCTCTTTGCGTTAAAGGCTTTTGATAATGGCAAAAGCTTAAACCGCAAAGTTCGCTGAGAACGGCCGCAAAGATCGCTAAGCAGCCAACAACTCACCGCACCACCAGCACTTCCCTCACATTATCTCGAGCGAGGAAGAATTTGATGGAAGCAAAGTCGCGGAACAGGGTCTCAATGTGGCGGTTATTAAAAACGCGCTGCAGGCGGAAGCCGTCGCTGATGGCCGTATGGACCGCGCCAGTAGGTCCGCGCCGCGCTTCGCGCTTCAGCACGATGCGCTGCATTTCGAGAATATCTTTTCCCACCACGTGAAAGCGATAGCAGGGCGAATCGGGGCCAGCATCTTTGGTGTGGAAGAAGGCCAATAGCATGCCTCCTGGTTTCAGCACCGACCACAACCGCCCCATCACAGGACGTACCAGACTTTCGTCCAGGTAGTCAGGCAGGTTCCAGCACAACACAACGTCGAAATGTGCCGCGGGATAGACGAGGTTATCTGCCAGAAATCGGCGGCTGTCGAGAATTGTATTTCCCTGTTCGTCCTTGGTAACCAGGTGAGGCTCAGTCGAGGCGACGAGAAGATCTTCGCTATAGATCTTATGGCTACGTTCCGTGAAGAAGCGGATGTTGGTTGGAGAGGTTGAACCGAGATCCAGCACGCACAAAGGAGTTTCAGAATCCCAGGCGCGGGAGAGTTCTCCAAGGCCGCTGGAACGGCGTGTGAGTTTTTGTGCGGCTTGTGCCGGTGCCGCTTCTGTACTGCCCGATGACCCGCGAAAAAGCTTCATGAAATTCTGTGTAACCGATGCCATTAGAACCTACGCCGCCCTGCCCCAGGGCGACGCTACCCCAAGACCTGAATTGATATCTAAACCAACACTTTAACTCACTAAGCGGATCAGCGGGAGTTACTTTCCTGCCGCTTTCTCCGATTTGCCCTGAATATCAATTTTGCCTTTCAGGTACGCGCCTTCTTCAATCGAAATCCGCTGGGTGGAAATGTCTCCGGTCACGACCGCCGACTTGCGCAAATCGACGCGGTCGCTAGCCTGCACATTACCCTCGAGCTTGCCTTGCACCACTAGGCCCTTAGCCTCGACGCTGGCTTTCACTGATCCGTTCGGACCGACTGTCAAGCTGTTGCCTTTGAGCGAGATGCTGCCCTCGACCTGACCATCGACGTAAAGGTCTTCGCTGCCTGACAATTCACCTTTGATGACCACCGATTTGCCAATCTGCGCCAAGTCTGCCGACAACGGAGCACTCATGGTTGTTCTCCTTAGGAAGCGGGAAGCTGCTGCACTGCCAAGATCTGGGAAGGCAGGGATTGGAACGGCCGCGTCGCTTATTTCGACTATACCCAACTAAGAGAGCGGGCGGCAAGCGAGATGCGTCTTGGCCAGCACATTAGCCATTCTCTGTCGGGCCCATCTTCGACGCATCCTCCAGTTGGCATTGATACTCTAATCTTTTGATGGCTTGCCCAAAACCAAAGACACGTTGGCTGAAACTATTTGCGATTGCGGCTCTAACCGTCGCAGCAACGTTATCGGCGCAGCAATCGAGTACGCCGGATTCGAAGACACTGGAAATGCCGGCGGGCGAACTGGTACGCGCAGCGGTGGCGAACGAAGTCGCTGCGGCGGACCAACCTAAACCGCTGCACATGTTCCGTTCCCGCCGGCAAACCCCAAAAGGCACGCAAACCCGCGTTTATGTCGAGACGAAGGACGCGTTGGCCGCGATGCTGATCGCCGTTGACGATAAGCCGCTTAGCGAGCAGCAACAGAGAGACGAATCCAACCATTTGGCCTGGCTGATGAATAATCCCGACCAGCTTCGCAAAAAACGGTCGCGCGAAAAAGAAGACGAAGATCGAACTCTGCGGATATTGAAAGCACTTCCAGATGCTTTTCAATACGAGTACGCGGGCAGCGAAAGCAGCACAATTGGAATGGGCGAACCTGGAAGCCAGCTGGTCAAAATGAAGTTCACACCGAATCCAGCCTACTCGCCACCATCACGACTGGAGCAGGTGCTGACTGGCATGCAAGGCGATCTGCTGATCGACGCACAGTCGCGCCGTCTCGCCCGGCTCGACGGAACACTCTTTCGCGAAGTTTCCTTTGGTTGGGGAATTATCGGTCATCTCGACAAAGGCGGTCACTTCCGTGTGCAGCAGGGCAATTTAGGCCTCGGCGATGGAAAGTGGGGTATTACCGCGATAAGCTTGAACGTTAAGGGAAAACTCCTGATTTTTAAGAGTCTCAACATGGTCTCCGACGAAACCTTGAGTGATTTCCGCCTCATGCCTGAGAACCTGACATTTTCACAGGCTGTGGAAATGCTGAAGTCACAGCAGGAGAAACGTGCGCATGACGCGGGCTCGCCCGAGCCCGCCGAAGCCGAGAAGGCGCGGCGTTAAACCCGGTCGCTTCGATTCAACATCGAGATGGCCTTAAAACTTCTCACTATGCAGCAAACACCGTAGTTCGTAGGGATTATTCCCGTTGGTGCAACTCGCGCGCTGGTTTCTGTCACTAACCGTACAGATGAATGATTCTCAGCCAGTTCGCACGGGAACAATGCTGCCCACCGCTTGTGTTGTCGCAGCATTGATGGCCGTGAGCGCAGCATCTTCCGCTCAAGTCTCCGATCCTGCAGATCCGGTGCAACTAGTGCGAACCACGATGACAAACGAAATCGCTGCAGCCAACCATAGCACCGTTAAGTTTATGTTCCGTTCGCGCAAGCGGACGCCGAATGGTGTGCAGAACAAGATCTACGTAGAAGCGAACGAAGCTCTGGCGACCATGACCATCAGCGACAATAACGGGCCGCTCACGTCAGATCGCGAACGTGCGGAAACAGACCAGCTTGCATCGCTGGTAAACAATCCTGACCAACTCCGCAAGAAGCGGGCTCACGACAAGCAGGAAGTCGAACATACACTCTGCATACTGAAAGCTCTGCCAGACGCCTTCCGTTACGAATATGCAGGAAGCGAGAAGAGCGTGAACGGGCTGGGGAAAGTTGGCGACGACCTGGTGCGCCTGAAGTTCACGCCGAACCCGGCCTATACGCCCCCGACGCGGGTGGAACAACTGCTGCAAGGAATGGCAGGATACGTCCTCATCGATCCTCGCACACACCGGCTGGCAAGAATCGATGGCACTCTGTTCAAAGACGTGACCTTTGGATGGGGAATCTTTGGACGCCTCGATAAAGGCGGCCACTTTAGCGTGCAGCAAGCCGACGTCGGTGATGGCTCGTGGGAAATTACGGCCATGAACTTGAACTTCAATGGAAAAATTCTGTTGG
>QIAK01000152.1:0-4871 GCA_003225515.1 Acidobacteriota bacterium
GTGAAACGACTCTCCCGCTTGCGAAAGCACAACGCGATCCTGCGGCCGCTTCGGCCCGGCAAGACTCGGTTCGACGGTTGCGAGATCGAGCGTGAGCAATTCGGAGTATTCCGCCTCGTGCGTCTTCTCATCGTGGAACAGCCCCTGCTCGCGGCTGTAGGCTTCGACCAGTGCAATCTGCTCTTCAGTTCGCCCGGTAAGCCGCAGATAGCGCAGAGTCTCTTTATCGATAGGAAAAATTCCACACGTCGCCCCATATTCTGGACTCATGTTCGCGATGGTGGCACGATCGGCAAGCGATAAATCGCGCAGCCCCGGCCCGAAATATTCGACAAATTTTCCGACCACGCCATGCTTCCGCAACATCTCGGTAATGGTGAGGACAAGGTCAGTAGCAGTAGCGCCTTCGCGCAACCGTCCCGTAAGCTTCACGCCGACGACCAGCGGAATCAGCATGGAGACAGGCTGGCCTAACATGGCCGCCTCGGCCTCAATCCCGCCAACGCCCCATCCCAAAACGCCCAAGCCATTGATCATGGTGGAGTGGCTGTCGGTTCCCACCAGCGTGTCGGGATAAGCGGTGCGTTTGCCGGGTGTACGCGTGCGAGGTACTCAAGATTGACCTGGTGCACGATGCCGGTGTCGGGTGGAACAATGGCGAGATTGCGGAATCCGGTTTGGCCCCAGCGCAGAAACGAGTAACGCTCTTTGTTGCGCTGAAATTCCAGAAGGGCGTTCATGTCGAAAGCGTTTGACGAGCCGAACTCGTCGACCTGCACGGAATGATCGATGACCAGCTCGACTGGCTGGAGCGGATTGATCAGAGCAGGGTCTCCACCCAGAGTCTTCATCGCGTCGCGCATTGCGGCCAGGTCGACAACGCACGGAACTCCGGTGAAATCCTGGAGCAGGACGCGGCTTGGAGTGAAGGCGATTTCTTTTTCGGGTTTCGATTTGCTGTTCCAGCTGGAGAGCGCGCGCACTTCGCTTTTGGTGACGTTGCGGCCATCTTCCGTGCGCAGGAGGTTCTCGAGCAAGATGCGCAGCGAAAAAGGCAGGTGCTTGGTTGAGATGCCTTGTTTGTCGAGCGCGTCCAGAAGGTAGATTTCGTACTCTTTGTTGCCGACTTTGAGAGTGGAGCGGCTGTTGAAACTATTCACAGACATGATGGCCTTCCTTGCATGGATAATTTCGGGTGCATGCGACGGATCTGGCTCGGTGGGACAAGCGGGCTAGGCATGTCCGCACATGCAGACGGCAATTTATTAGTGTAATTCGTTTTGCAGGGAATTGCGTAGGCGTGATTTCGTCGTGGGTCAGTATGAATTTCTTTAGAAGTCATCCCGAACGGCCGCGTTTTCACCAGCGGGCGGAGGGATCTCGCGCGCATCACAGCACACTTCGCGCGAGATCCCCATTCGACGCGCTCGCTTGGCTCGCTTGCTCACGGCAGGCTCTCGCTTCGCCTGAAAGACGGCTCCGCTCGGAATGACGCAACCGAAAAATTGAAAATGGTGATCACTGACCCTGAACTCTGACCTTTGTCCACTTACCCTGACCACCCGGCCTGCACAATGGCACAGAAGTTGCTTGGAATGCGCTGGGTACAAGGTGCACAGCGGCGGAAGAATTTTCCGGGAGTTTTTTGCGTAGTGGCCGAGCCAGGTTGAAAATCCGAATGCAGTCAGTAACTTGCGAGGCCTTCTGAACGGAACGGTCCTTGCTCACGTTTGCCTTGAACGACACAAATTGAAGAGAGAGAGGAGCAGTAATGACCACGGACCCTGTCTGCGGAATGAAAGTTGATGACAAAAACCCTGAATTTCAAGCCATGTTTGCCGGGAAAAAATATACATTCTGCTCGGAAGAGTGCAGGAAAACGTTCGAGCAACAGCCCGACGAGTACGTGCAGACGGCGGCTTAAAGCTGCCGTTCCAGTAAGTTCTGAGCAATCTAAGTTCTGAACAGTTTCTGAGTAATCAAAGAAAGGCCCTTGCGCTTGCAAGGGCCATTTTTATTGAAGCTTGAAAGCTCCGCTCAGCGATGCGCCAGAGCGGGCTCGTTC
Source organism: Acidobacteriota bacterium (assembly GCA_003225515.1). GTDB lineage: Bacteria > Acidobacteriota > Terriglobia > Terriglobales > Acidobacteriaceae > Sulfotelmatobacter. Next base: position 2,066 of record QIAK01000152.1, read on the forward strand.
GCCGTTTTTCCGGATTTGAAGGTGGCGTAACGTTTGTTAATTTCGTCCCAGTTGAGGACGCTCCACCAGGCGGCAAGATATTCGGGGCGGCGATTGTTGTATTTCAGATAATAGGCGTGCTCCCAAACGTCGTTGCCGAAGATCGGGTACAGCCCCTGTGAAATAGGGTTGTCCTGATTGGGCGTGCTGATGATCTGCACCTCGCCATTGGACTTGCCAGCGAGCCAGACCCATCCGCTGCCGAACTGTTTGGTGCCGGCATCGTTGAACTTGGCCTGGAAATCTTTGAAGTTGCCGAAGGTCTTTTGGATGGTTTCGGCGATAGGGCCAGAAGGATCGCCTCCGCCTTTAGGCTTCATAATCTTCCAGAACATAGTGTGGTTGACGTGGCCTCCGCCATTATTGCGGACGGCCCCGCGAATGTCCTCGGGGATGGCGTTGAGATCGCGGATGAGATCTTCGGCAGACTTGCCGGCCAGTTCAGAATGCTTCTCGATGGCGGCGTTGAGATTTTTTACATAGGCGCCATGGTGCATGTCGTGGTGCAGAGTCATGGTCTGCTTATCGATGATAGGTTCCAGTGCGTCGTAGGCATACGGTAAAGGGGGTAGTTCATGAGCCATGATTGGTCCTCCAAAGAGTTGAGATGACGGGATCGTGTATTTCGATGCAGTTATAGATGATTATAGCGCTGCACAATTAATCATGGGGCCGGCTGGAGAAGCTTTTGACCGCTAAGGCCGCGAAGGTCGCGCAAAGGCGGCGAAGAAGAGCTTTGTTTTGTACTGCGGCGAGGATTCAAAGGTGATCGGCGAGAAAAATTTATTTACGGCCGAGGAGTCGAATTCGGGAGGTGAAGGCGCGGCCTTCGCAGGCGGTGAAGGTCGGCTGCGGGTGAGTGGAGTCGATGACACTGTTGACGATGAAGGGATTGCAGCGGCCAGTGATGTTGTCGAAGCCGCCGCGAAGGGCCAGATAGTAGCCGAAGAGGTGAAAGCGTTTTTCCGGTTGCAGGTTGAGGGAGAAGAAATCCGGGAAGCGCTGCGCGCCCGGTTCGCCGATGAGTTGTTGCTGGTCGGTGAACTCGTTGAAGGGGAATCCGGTGCGGGCTTCGAGGGAATATGCGAGTTCGAGTTGATGAATCACAGGCAGCTTGAAAAATGGCAGGTATCCCCAGGAGAGAAAGCGATTCGGCGTGTCCCAGGGATAAGGGCCGGGTTGCTGGAAACTGAGGATGGGGTTGTCGACGTTGAAGTCGAGGGCCTGATTGGAATGGGCGCTGGAGCGAGTGTAGGAGCCCATCAGCATATAGCTCTCGCGGAAGTTGTGGCGAAGACTGAGTTGAAGGGCGTGGTAGTGATCGTCGCGTGTGTGCTGGAGGATGAAGTTTCCGTCGACGGAGTTGGTGAGGGTGTCGTATACGAATCCACGCGTGCCGCGGCGGTCTAGAAATTCGGCTTTGAGATAAATTGCAGCGGGCAGCTTCTTCTCGAGAGCGAGGCTCCAATTGACGGAACGTGGAGCTTGAAGCGTCCTGGTGTTTGCCATGAAGGTGGTGGTGACCGGGCCGGATGCGATGACGCAGTCGGCGGTGCAAGTGGGGTCGCTGACTGAAAAGAAGGTGTCCTGGCGAGTTCCAGCGAATGGGCGGGCGATCAGGAAAATTGGAGTGGCGTCGTAGACGAGGCCAATACCGGCGGAAAATTTCGTGTTGCCGGAATTGTCGAGGACGTAGGTTCCGGCGAGGCGGGGAGAGATCTCAGCGTGGCGAACGATTTCGTCCCAATCAAGGCGGATGCCGGGTTCAATGAGCAGGCGATCGGTGATGCTCCAGCGATCTTCGGCGTAGGCGCTGGCTTCGGCATTGAATTGCTCGTGCAGAGGAGCGGGACCGAAAGTCGAGTAGCGCGTGCAGGGGAAGGTATTATCCTGCGCAGCGTTGAGGCAGGTTACGCCTGGGGGAAGCGTGGTTTGGGCGGCGGTAAGAAAAGAGATTGGCTGGCGCATGAACTGCGCGTCGTAAGCGATGCGGTCGAGATCCACTCCGACTTTGAAATCGTGACGGCCGCGCCAGTGCTGCGGCGGCAGGTAAAGATTGGAGAGGAGTTGAAAACGGCGGGCGCGAGTTTCGTCGGAGAAATAGTAACTGCCGCTGGTCGTGCTGGGATTCACGTAATAGGGAAGAGTCCCGTAGGGAGTGAGCCGGAGGTTGTACTGATCAAAGGCGAATCCAGTTTCGAGGAGTTGGCCTCCGATGAAATAGTGCTGGTCTTTCAGGCTTGCGACGTAGGCAGCTTCGAGATCTCTGGGATTGGACAGTTGCGGGCTCTGGGGCGAGAGGAAGGCGTACTGATCGTTGAGATGATTCAGGAGGAAGCTGGTGGTGAGGATGTTGCGTGAAGTGAGGTTGGTCTGGATTTTGGTGAGATTGCCTAGACGCAGAATATGGTCGTTATCGGCGCCCGCGGGCAGTGCGGTGAAAATAGTGTTGTCGTATTCGCCATCGAAGGCGTTGTAGAACCATATTTTTCCTTTTTCGATGGGGCCCGAGAAAGTGAAATGTGGAAGGAACTGGTCGAAACGCCATCCGTGCTTGTTTTGCACGGAAGGGATGAAGTCGGTGGCGAAGAAGCGGAAATGATCGTCGCCGATGCCGGTGTTGAGGCTAAGCAGTCCGCCTGAGCCTTTGCCGGCTTCGGCAGGTTCGCGGGAGGGCTCGACCTGAATGGAGCGGAACGCGTCGGTGCTGACGCGAACCAATAGTTGACCATTGGCGGGCTGCGTCACGTTGAAGCCGTCGAGCAGG
>QIAK01000152.1:4895-11299 GCA_003225515.1 Acidobacteriota bacterium
CCGCTCTGATCCTGCACGACTCCGGGGATGAAGTTGAGGACGTTGCGAAAATCGTGCGTGCCGGGATAGACGAGGTTGATCACGTCGAGGCCGCTGACCGTCTCCTGAGCGGTGACTTGTGCGGGATCGATCGCAGGCGGGGACTCATGGACATCGATGATCTCGCGAACTTCCTGCTGGTGTGAGATTGCGACCTCAATGGCAGAGCCGGGCGCGAGTTGGAGAGCGGGATCTACCAAGGCATAGAAGCCCTGTTTTTCGACGCGGAGCTGGTAACTGCCCGGCGCGAGAGAGGGGAATTGGCAGCGTCCAGCAAAATCTGTCTGACAATGGACGGCGAGCTGGGGTGGGGATTGCAAGGAGACTCGGGCGGAGGAAACGGCGACTCCGTTTTCGTCTGTAACAATAATTTTGGGCGCGGACTGGGCGGCTGCACTGCTGAGAAGCGCGAGCGTAAGAAGGAGAGCGCGCATGCGTACAGGGTTAGTTTATGGTGGGATGCGGGTGGGGGTGAAGATGTTGGGTGTTTGGATTTGAATCCTCAACGGAAAGCCAGCCGAGCTTTGCTCGGAACATAGGGGCACGTCACGGACTCACATAAACTGTATGAAATCATCCCATGATCTGCTGTTGCGGCTCATCGCGGTGTTCAAGTTTTTAAAGGCTGCGCTGCTGATTGCACTTAGCGTGGGAGCATTCAGATTACTGCACAAAGATATGGCGGAAATTGCGGAGCATTGGGTGCTGGCATTGCGGCTTTCTCCCGGGAACCGGTCTGTTGAGGCGGCGCTGGCCAAGATATCGATGCTCAATCCGGAGCAGATCAAGAAATTAGGGTTAGGAGGTTTATTTTATGCGGCATTGTTCCTGTGCGAGGGTACGGGTTTGTGGCTGCGTAAGCGCTGGGGAGAGTGGCTGACTGTGATTATCACGGGCACACTGATCCCAGTGGAGATTTATGAGATCTATCGGCATCCGACGTGGCTGAGGGTAGGGGTGCTGATTCTCAATGTGGGGATCGTTGGATATTTGATTTACCGGATTCGAGTCAAGGAGCCGCCGTCAGGGGTTAAAGCCCTTTCTTCTTCATAGCTTGGGGCGGCTAGGCTTTGGTGGCCAGGTAGTCGCAGACGCGCTGGATGGTGTCGCGCTGGCCGTTATTCAGGGTTAGGAATTCGAAACCATAGCGCAGGCCCTGGCGGTAACGGACAATGGCGCGAACTTTGATGGGATAAGGCGTTAGAGGCAGAGGGATTTCAAGGGTTACGATCTCGCCGGGTTCGAGGCTACCGGTGAGGGTAGCGCCGATACCATCCTGACCCATTTCGGTGGAGCGTCCCCAACAAGCGCGGAATTCTCCGGCTTGAAACATCTTGACTTGCAAGCGGACGTCGATGACGAAGCGAGGGAAACGGCGAGTAAAAGTGACCTTAGCGGCCGGCGCATTGCCGGGCGCGCGCGTGCCGCTTCCTGAATCTGCGGTTGCGGTCGCGGCTTGCGCCTTCTCTTCTTTGCTCATCGCTTACTCGGCGTCGCTGCTATAAGCTACGCCCTTTCAATCTAGTTGCCGTGCAGCAGGTAGCCGGACTCGAGCGGCAGTTTGCCGGCGAGTTTGACGACTGCCACGCTACTGTTGATGGCATATACGTCCACCACGCCAACCGCGCCGGGAATGGATGCGACCTTATTGACGAGGTCTTCATCGGAATTGACGATCATGACTGCAGGATGGCCTAAGCGTCCGTGGTTGGCGGAGGCAATCAGCTCCTTTACCTGCGGTTCAGGAATTTCGTAGACCTTTTCTAGGAAGAACTTCATTTCCGGGGCCGCGGGATTACGCATGATAAAAGTTACCGGCTTGCCATCGGGCCAGCGGCTGGTCTGGCCCTTGCAGACCTTCACGAGATCAGGCAAGGTGATGGCCGATACGGTGTTGGCCTTGTTGGAGACGAGTGCGAGATCTCGTGCGGCTGCCAGCGAAGCGGTGGCCACCAGAAATAAACAGATAGTTAAAGTTTGACGCTGAAACACACGCATTCTCCCGCGAGCGGAAATCGTCCTCGCGAGTGATTTTCGCGGAAATTTGGCCGGGGCTCAACGGTCACTAAGGCCATGTACTTCCGGAGCAGGCGTTCAGGGTCAGAGGTGAGGGGCAGGGTCAGGAAAAACAGTGGGCCGTAAGCGATAGCCGATACCGAAGATTGGCCAGTGAACACTGGCTCCTGAACGCTGGCTCTGGATGGTTAGATGTTGCTCTTGGGTACGGCAGCGGGGTCGCGTCGGTCAAAGGGAATTTCGGTTTGCCCGATGAAAACGGCGGCGGCTCGGGATCTGAGCCGAGACGTGTACTGATGAATGGCGGATTGGAGCTCCGCAAGTATGGACTTCACCCGCAACGAATTCTTCGCGAGAACCGCTTCAGCGCACAGTTCGCGGATGTGATCATCCAGACGGCGAGCACGGACAGCCATTACGAAAAAGTCCAATTCGGCGGAGAAGGATACATATTGAATACCAGAACGGCCGATCCCGTGCTCTACCCTGGACACCTTAGACCCGCGGAATTTGTTCTGCTGAAAGAACTGTAACCCCGCCAGCCCCGAAAGCATCCTAAAACCACGCGCTAAATGTAAGGCCTTGGCAACTGGCGGCAGATAAGTTAGGCTATGCCTTCTCAATAATCAAGAGGAACACTCCCCCATGACAAATCGTGTGACTTATGCTCCGCAAGATTTTCAAAAAATGTGCAAGCAAGCTGAGAGAGACCACGAATCGAAGAAATTGATAGTGCTAATGGAGAGAGTGAAAAGGCAGATCTCGGAACGTGCAAATCCGGGCTCGGCGAAGTCGAAGAATCCGGCGAATGTAATCGACTCCAGCATATTGCGGCTTCCCAGCCGCTCGGCTCCCTTCGAAAGATAATCACCTTAACGTTTTCTGAATTCTTTTCTTGTCATTCTCGCTTCCGTTAAATTTTGAATGAGGAAGAGAAAAACATTTCTCCTTGCACAAGTTCGTTTTGAGCTAGAATGAGCAAGCTTTTCGGTTGGCTCATTCTCTGGCCAGGGTGAGTTTTCCGCGTGCCTTCCCCCAGGAGGTTGTAGATGTACCGGCCCTACACCAGTCCTTCAGTGGACCCTCGTCCTTTTCGGGACGTAGAGTCGCAAGTTCGTGACCTTTCCCAGGATTTTGCAACCTCGTTCAATACAGGTAATTACGATTTGGCTGCCGGCATGTTTGCCGTTGACGGCGCACTGATGGCTCCGCATTACGACGGAGCGTACGGGCAGAAAGCGGTTGAGCGATTGCTACGGCAGTTAGGCGACTCGGGCTATAGCGATCTGCGTCTGGAAACCACGCGGGTGGAACACTCCGGCGACATGGCGATGGAGATCGGACGGTTCTCGGTGGTGGTGCGCAAGTCCGATGGAAGCAAGGTGCCGGAGCACGGAAAATATGTGAAAGTCTGGCGGAGGCTGGGAGTATGGCGGCTGATCGCCGACTGCTGGAGCCGCACTCCGGAGGCAGTGAGTGATCGCGCCGCGTGATCTCGAAAAAGCGCAGGCTCCCGGCGGCGGCGCCGGTGTTATTGCGACTACTCTTCCGGCCACACATGGGGCGCAGGTGAAGGTGGCGGATCCTGGGGAATATTGTCCTAATTGCTCGTCGAAATTGCGGGACAGTGGCTGCAAGATGAAGTGTCCACAGTGCGGTTTTTATTTGAGCTGCTCGGATTTTTATTGAAGAAGCTGGCGGCTTTCAGCTGCCGGTTATCAGCAAATCAACTTCAAATAACATCAGACTGATTAAGCTTGATCGGGCAGTCCTGACAGGTGCGCGGGATTCCGTCTACAATGAGTGCGAATCGTTTTACGAAATCATAGCGAGGGAGAAAGATCATGCAACGCAAGGCAAGCGCAGTCTGGAAGGGTGGCTTGAAGGATGGTAAGGGCAGTCTTTCGGCTCCCGGCGGAGTGCTGAACAACACACAATATTCTTTTTCGACGCGATTTGAAAATGCTCCGGGAACGAATCCCGAGGAGTTGATTGCGGCCGCGCATGCGGGCTGTTTCTCGATGGCGTTATCTGGGCAGCTGGGTAGCGCGAACCTGACGGCGGAGAGCATTTCGACGACGGTGACGTTGAGTCTGGATAAATTGGACTCGGGATGGACGATCACGGCGAGCCACATCGATGTGGTGGGCAAAGTTCCGGGAGCGGATGCGGCGACATTTCAGAAGTATGCAGAGGCGGCGGAGAAGGGCTGTCCGGTGTCGAAGGTGTTGAATGCAAAGATTACGATGACAGCGAAACTCGAGTAGCCTGCTTTGCTTTCATGGCGCGCCTATATGTAGTTGCGGCTGTCCGAATTCGAGTTAATGGGCCGTGGGATTCGCGGTCACCGTCTCAGTGAATGCCACCGTGTGAAGGCCGGGGGCAGAGGCAATGATGCTTACCGTGCCTGGCGTATTTCCGGCCGTGTAAGTGACGCTTGCTTTTCCTAAACTGTCGGTGATGGCGGGATTTGCGCTGAACTTCCCGCCCGCTCCGCCATCCGTGAACGTTACGGATACCCCGGCAATGCCATTGCTATAAACGTCATGCACCTTAACAACCAGTGGCGATGGCAGTGCTTTTCCAATCGTTGTGGTCTGGTTGTTTCCGCTCAGAAGTGATAGACCGGTAGCCGGGCCCGCAACCGCCGACTCCTTAAAGGTCGCGGGGCCGTAACTTGTTGCACTGGCGGTCACGGTGTAAGTACCCGTCTTGCTGGGTAACGTGTAGGTGCTCGAAACCATACCATTGGAGTCGGTGACTCCAGTTGGATTTCCGAAGGTCCCCCCTTTTCCGCTATCACTGAAGGTGACCGTAACGCCGGAAACGCCTGTTCCGGTACCCGGATCATAAGCTTGCGCCTGCAGCGCCGTCGGCAAGACAGTCTTGACGGTTGCTGTTTGTTGATCTCCTGCCACGGACTTTATGGTCGAAAGCAGCCCGTAGACTACCAGGCTGTTCTGGGTTCCGATCATGACCTTGGCATCGGCTACGATCGGGCTGGCGAAATGAGCTGACGTGGGGAGCGTATCCCGGCCGTTTGCCGCTTGATTACTGGTATAAAGCTGGGCCAGAGTGAGCGCATCCAGGGCAAGGAGATGATTTCCGTTGATGAGCCAAACAATTCCGTTGCTGGAGCCATTGGCCGTGATTACAGGATGAGTCAAACTCCCGACGACGTGCGTTTTCCCCGCGGTCAAAAGGCCATTACTCAGCGAATAAATCTGGATGTTGTGCGAGCCGCTAATGTACACCGAGTTGTTCCATACGACGGGAGTGAAGCCCATCGTAGCTACCAATGGTATTTCCTGGACGATTTGGGTGTCGCTGCCGCTGCAGGTGGAACACAGTTTGCCCATGCTGTCCCGGTTGAGCACGTAAATCGTGCCTTCCTTGGCGACGGTGACGGCTTCATGGGGCACAGGTCCGCTCTGATCAGGCAGGATCACGACCGCGTTGTTAAGATCTTCATCATTGTCAGATAGCGCTGACCAGTTCCAGGGCGTGAACCAGTCCGCCAGAGTCAGCGAAGTGCTGTTCTGCGCCAGCTTGAAGACAGTGATCGCCAAATCAACTCCAGAGACCATGGTGCCCTCGCCACTCTCGCCGTAAACGTAACCTTGCGAGTCAGCCGAGAGGCCCGCGCCCTTCTGCCACACGGAGGCGAATCTGCCACCAGGTTCCAGATCAAAAGCGTACTGCTCCCTGTTCGAAGTGTTAAACGACATCACCCAGCCCTGATCGCTTCCATTGCAGCCGGGCGCGCCGAAGCCCGCATATACGTATCCGTTACTCAGCAGCAACCCCGGTCGATTCATTTGGTGCGTGTCGACAAAGGTGTATTGCTGGCCGTTATAAGTAACGGACGCCGCGATCGTAACCGGCCAGCCAACCTTTTCCACACCGTTGGTTATATCGAGCGCATGCAACCGGTGCACGACCTTGCTACTTTCATAAGTTTCGGCGAGCAGATAAATGGTGTTGGTGGCTTGATCGATGACCGGTGTCGAGATGACTCCTGTTTGCGTCCATCCCACTGTGCTCTGGCATCCCTTGACGGAGATGGGCACCGGTGTGGCACCGGCTGGACTGTAGGTCAGGAGGCTGGTTGTCCAGAGAGCCGGGATGGTGCCCGAGTTCGCGTCGAACGCGTACACCGAGTCATTCATAGTTGCCACGTAGACCACATTGTGAATGCCGGCCCCTGAGATCGACACATTCGGCAGGTAAAGCGGGTGGCCGACAATGTATCCATCGACAGGCTGGGTGAACAGCTTGCCGAAGCCATTGACATTCACATTCGACGGAGTGAGGCCTACCTCGGTAATATTCGCTCCTGAACGCGAATT
>QIAK01000152.1:11350-12303 GCA_003225515.1 Acidobacteriota bacterium
AGACGAGTAATGTCGATGGCAAAAAGGATCTGGTCGACCGGAAGAACTGCGACGTCATGGTCACCTCAAATTCGTGACGTCCTTCTGGGAAGGGCGGGAATCCGATCGGCAAATCGAGCGGAGGACGTCAAACAACTTTAGGCACAAACTAGTGGATATTACGCTTGGAGTCAACAGCCGGGAATACAGGTAATGCTTCATTTTGAAGTCTTCCAGGCTGCACTGAAGCTGTTTTCAAGTTCTTTGCTCGAGAGGGCCTGCAGGCGTGCCTATGAATTGCGAAATAGTTTTCCCCGACGAAGCGCAGTCCCGTGGTGGTTTGACAGGTGAGAATGCGTCTGTAGAATAGAGATGCAGGTCTTCCTGATCCGGTGGTCTTGGCTACCGCGACCGTTGAAGTCTACTTGCCATCGTGGCGGAATTGGCAGACGCGCATGGTTCAGGTCCATGTACTCGCAAGGGTGTGGGGGTTCGAGTCCCTTCGATGGCACCAAGAATTTCAGAAGTAGTCAGTTCTTCCAGGCGGGCAGTTCTCGGCTGATTCGGTCGCTTTGACTTCGGGCGGCACGATGCGGCTCTGACAATGATGGGCTTAAGACCCGTGTCGTATCTTTAGTCGAGCTCGGGAAATGAAAAAGGCGATCTCCGAAGAGATCGCCTTTTTGCAAATGAGAAGTGGTTTACAGCGGCTGGACGTTCTCAGCTTGCCAGCCCTTAGGGCCCTTGGTCACGTCGAACTGCACGGTTTGGCCCTCTTGCAGGCTGCGGAAGCCGCCCGCTTGAATCGCCGAAAAATGCACGAAAACGTCTTCGCCAGACTGGCGGCTGATGAAGCCGTAGCCTTTTGCGTCATTAAACCACTTCACTGTTCCTTGTTCTGCCATGGTGTTAGGTGTTCCTTTTGTGTGTATCGATTTACGCTGGAGAGATTCGGAGGTACTGCTGGCAGGTTA
>QIAK01000613.1:0-1822 GCA_003225515.1 Acidobacteriota bacterium
CGTGAAGTGCCAAATACCGCATAGACAATCCCGCCCAGCAGATAGCAATACAAGCCAGCCTGAGGCGGAAGACCCGCAAGTGATGCATATGCTACCGAGACCGGAATGGCATAAGCTGCTAAAGTCAATCCTGCCACTACGTCGGAGCAAAACCAGCTTCTCCGATACTGCGGCAGCCATTGCAAGATCGGTAGGGCTGAGCGAAAGAACCCGCCCCAATCTCTCACGGCAAATGGCTTTTTCTTCATTCCGGTCTCTTTGCACTCGAGCTGGCAATTTTCCCCGTTCGCTATCCAGCAACTTGCTCCCGAGTCATCCGTGCCACCAGATCCGCCTTGCCCGTCTTAAGCGCGTCGCTCGGGTTCATACGTGCAAATAGATCAATGGACCGAGCGATCGTGCCGGTCCACCCCGTTTGGTGGCTTGCTCCAAGACCAGCGCCATTATCACCATGAAAGTATTCGTAGAAGAGAATGTAGTCTCTCCAGTGCGGGTCTTCCTGAAACTTTTTCGTCCCTCCGTAGACGGGGCGACGGCCATTTGCATCGCGCAAGAAAATGCTGGATAGTCTTCGCGCAAGTTCTTTTGCGACCTCGAACAGGGTCATGTACTGACCCGAATGAGTCGGACACTCGACTTTCAACTCAGTGCCGTAGAATTGATACAGATTCAGCAATGCCCGAATTATCAGGACATTCACAGGCATCCAAACGGGTCCTCTCCAATTGGAGTTGCCGCCAAACATACCGGTATTCGACTCCGCAGGCAGATATTGCACTTTGTATTCCTGCCCGCTGAGATGAAACGCGAACGGATGCTCCAGGTGATAGCGTGACAGCGAACGTATGCCATAGGGACCGAAGAATTCGTTCTCGTCAAGAAGATAAGCCAAAATCTTCTCGACTTTCTCCTTGTTGCAAACCGACAAGAGTCGCCGCTCCGCATACCCCTTGAACTTACTGTCGGCGGGAGCAATATGATTGAGCAGGTCAGGATGGCGCTGTTTGAAGATTTCGACCAGCTCCATCATTCTCGGATTGCGCGTCACGACCTCTGACTCGAAGACCGTCGAGGCGCATAACGGCAGTAGTCCCACCAGAGAACGGATTTTCAGCCGCATGGCATCTCCATTCGGGAGATGGAGCAGGTCATAGAAAAATCCCTCCTTGCTGTCCCACATTTCGTCGTGATGTTCGCCGATGCGGTCCATCGCATACGTGATCCAGAGGAAATGCTCCATAAAGCGGAAAGCGATATCTTCATACACTTGGTCATATTCTGTGAGGATGAGCGCAATCTCCAACATATTTTGGCAGTAGAACGCCATCCATGCCGTGCCGTCGGCCTGATCCAGGTGCCCCCCTGTCGGCAGCGGTGCACTACGATCGAACACACCGATGTTGTCCAGCCCCAGGAATCCACCGGCAAACACATTCTTCCCTGTTGGATCCTTCCGGTTAACCCACCAATTGAAGTTCTGCATTAGCCCCTGGAATGATCGCTCCAGAAACCGCAGATCCGAGCGCCCAAGTTCCTTCTCGATGTTGTATAGGAACAGTGTCGCCCAGGCGTGGACGGGAGGGTTGACATCACTGAAATTCCATTCATAAGCAGGAATCTGGCCATTTGGATGAGCATAGAGATTCCGTAGCATCAGTAACAGTTGATCTTTTGCGAAATCGAAGTCCACTAACGAGAGCGCGATCGTATGGAATGCCAAGTCCCACGCGGCATACCACGGATACTCCCATTTATCCGGCATGGAGATAATGTCGCTGTTTAGCATGTGGAACCACTCGGTGTTCCTGACGTTGCGATGACC
>QIAK01000613.1:1883-2746 GCA_003225515.1 Acidobacteriota bacterium
CCAGGGCTTGACGGTGTACTCGACGCTCATCTTCGCTCAATGATGGTGGTGTAATGCGATCGTAGAATTCGTTCGCCTCTGCTAGACGGGCAGAAAGGATCTGATCGAAGGTTATGAATGGATCGGCTGGTGATTGCTGGCTGAGCCGCAATCTCACAACCTGTGAGCCACCCGCAGGTACCTCGAGCTTGTAGTACACTGCCGCTTTTGTGCCCACCTGTGACGAATTCACGGCATCCCGCTTGCCCGCGGTCAAGAACTCATGAAAAGCATCTTTGACGTAAGGTGAAGCATTCGGCTGGCCCCATAGCCGCGAGGCGTTCGATTCATTTTCTGTGAACAGGAGTTCTGGCGCGCCCTCGCAAAAAAGCACACGATCGCCCAGTTTCGGATGCGACGCCAGCACCGTGCTTTCGTGTGCGCTCAGCGACGGCTTCATCCCAGTTTTGTCCCATGACCATGTGTTTCGGAACCACAATGTCGGCAGCAAATGCAAAGTGGCTGGCTCCGACCCGCGATTGTGAACCGTTATACGGATCAGCACATCTTCGGGATCCGCCTTCGCGTACTCTACAAAAACATCGAAGTACCTATCCTCATCAAACAGCCCCGTATCGAGAAGTTCATATTCCAAATCTTCCCGCGATCTCTGTCGGTTTTTATCCACCAACTCGCGATATGGGAACTCTTGCTGTGGATACTTGTACAGGTACTTCATGTAAGAATGGGTCGGGGTGCTATCGAGATAAAAGTAGTATTCCTTGACATCCTCGCCATGGTTTCCTTCACTATTGGTGAGCCCAAAGAGTCGCTCTTTCAAAATGGGATCTTTGCCATTCCACAATGCGACGGAAAAACATAGC
>QIAK01000613.1:2768-3146 GCA_003225515.1 Acidobacteriota bacterium
CTGCTGCTTGTCGTCGGATATGCCAGCCAGGCCATCTTCTCCCCAGCGATACGCTCGGGAGCGCGATTGATCGTGGCTGAAGTAATCCCACGCATTGCCATCGTCGCTGTAATCTTCGCGGACCGTGCCCCATTGACGCTCACTCAGATAGGGTCCCCACTTCTTCCACGGAATACCCGATTCCCGCGCGTCATTCAGCCGTCTCTGCTCTTTTGTTTCCATGTACGTAACGGGGGATTTGTTACTTGTCGCCGGTGTCATTTTTCTCTCCTCGACTCTATATTCTTCGCACTTCGTTGTGCTTCAAGGTCGGACCCACCACGCCCAGCACCATGACTCGCATCGCGTCCGTGGCGGTTTTATTCGGGGCATTCACAA
>QIAK01000153.1 GCA_003225515.1 Acidobacteriota bacterium
ATTATTGCGTCAGTAGAGTGCGCGCCTCCCACAACTCCGGAAAAAATTTCTTGTCGAGCGTGAGTTTTAAGTAAGACGAGCCGGCGCTGCCGCCGGTGCCCATTCGTACGCCAATGACGCGCTCCACCAGTTGAACATGCCGCAACCTCCATCTCACCACCAGTTCATCAAACTCAGTGAGCCGCTCGCAGACATCGATCCAATCCCGATGGCTTCGTTCATCGCGGTACAAAGAGAGAACGGCGCGCGCACGCGCTTCGAATCGCTCCCGATCGGTTGCTTTGACGTCAACTTGCAGAGATCCCCTCGCCCGTAATGCGTCGAAGAAGACGTCGTGCAGCGAGGGTTCGCGAAGCCTTCGTTCCAGCTGAGCATGGGCTTCGGGCGTGGGGCGGTGATAACGCAACATCTTCTCGTCTTTAAGGCCGCAGAGGAATTCCAATTCACGAAATTGCTCTGACTGAAATCCACTCGCGGGCTCGAGTTTGCCGCGGAACGCCAGAAAGTGCGTCGGCAACATGGTTTCGAGAATGGTGAACTGCTCCACCAGAACTCGCGTAATTTCAGTGCAGCGTCGCAGCAAGCGCGCCGCCTCGTAGACTTCATCGTGAGATCCAGGATTGGTCGCTGCCCCATGTAAATTCGCAACCACCGCATCCAAATCATGGAGCAATTCCCTGAACCACAGCTCGTACGTCTGGTGCACGATGATGAACAACAGTTCATCATGATGCTGCGGTGAAGACTGGGGCTGCTGCAGTTTGAGCAGTTCCGGCACTTTGAGATAGGAACTGTAAGTGAGCTGTTCGCCCTGCGGCACAATCGGGGCGGAGGGCGTTGCTTTCACCGTTGCGCTCATAGGAATCTTTTCAGATTCAAGAGCGAGATACGTTGCCGCATTCCCACCCAGCACTCGGTCTTTCGTCTGAGAGGCCAGCGAACTTGATCGTATGAGAGTCCCTACCCGATGTTCGCCCAGCGGGAAGGGATAGTCCGATCCCAGCAGCACCGCGCTCGTCAAACACCGCTGAATCGACGTAAAAGCGATTCAGGTAATGACTCGGCGGCAAGGCACACAATCCGTGCGCCACAGGATGATGATGCCAGGCATTCTCAAGTCTTCCGAGCAGGAATGCGAAACTGCCTCCGCCGTGGGCAAAACAAATGCGCAGCTTGGATGGCAGTTTGTCGAAGGCTCCGCCCAAAATCATCGCGACAATTCCAAGTTGAGTTTCCGCGGGCATGCCCACGGTCCAGGGCATCATGTACTTGGGCATGCGCTGCGGCGCCAGCATGTCCCACGGATGCACCAGCACGGCGGCGCCCGCATTGGCACAATGGTGCAGGAAAGTCACGATTCCGGGATCGTCGAGATTTTTTTCTCCTACGTGATTACCGATCTGCACTCCAAGATGGCCCGCGCGCATACAGCGGCTGAGTTCTTTGCACGAAGCGTCAATATCCTGCAACGGAACCTGGCACAGGGATTTCAGCCGGCCTTTTCCGCGAGCGCATAGTTCCAGTGCCGCATCATTGAACAACATCGCGCAATCCAGCGCATGCTCGACTGGGCGCTCGTATGCAAAAAGAACTGGAGTGGCCGAGAGGACCTGCATGTCCACGCCATCGCGATCCATTTCGTTCAGTCGCACCTCAGGATCCCAGCAAGCAGAGTAGATGCTGCGGAAAAAACGATCGCCGAGCATGATGTCGGCCTTTCCCGCCTCAGTGTGCTTGATCCACGGCCAGTCGGGTGTGCCATAACGCGCGGCTAGATCCGGCCAGGTGCGCGGAAAAAAATGATTATGGATATCGATGACTGGCATTGTCACTGTTTGCCGGGGTGAACGGCGCCGCAATGTTTGCACTTGCGCAGGCTTTCGTCGCTGTAAAACCGCTCAAACAATGGCGGCAAATCGCGCACGATACTTTTCAGTTTTACTTCTGCACGGTGCACCAGGTTATGGCAATTCTGGCAATACCACTCGAAGCCATCCAGTGCGCCTTCTGGGCGCGGCATCTCGACCACGACGCCAATGCTGCCCCCCTTCAGTCGCTGAGGGGAATGCCGCATGTGTTTAGGCAATAGAAAAATTTCGCCTTCTTTAATCGGAATTTCGAGCGGCGGCTTCCCGGGAGTTTCCATGATACGCAGAAAAATGTCTCCTTTTAATTGATAGAAAAACTCCTCCGTGGGATCGTCGTGATAGTCACGGCGGTTATTCGGGCCTCCGACCACAGTGACCATCATTTCGCCGTCTTCCCACACCTGGGCATTGCCAACGGGCGGCTTTAATTTCTCTTTATTGGCTTCGATCCAGGCTTGAAAGTTGAACGCCTTTAAATTCTTGATGGACGGCATCGCGTCTCCTTATTTCATTTCGCCGGCTTGTATGCCATGGCGCGAATTTCAATCAGCAAATGCGGATGCGGCAATTGGTGCACCGCCACAGTAGTTCGAGCCGGTCCTTCGTAGCCGAAGAACTCCCCATAAACATCGTTGTAACCCGCGAAATCGTTCATGTTGACAAGATAGGTCGTCACCTCGACAACATCTTCGAGTTGCGCTCCCACGTTTTTCAGGATGTCGCGCAGGTTCTCAAGCACGGCCCTGGTCTGCGCTCGAATGTCGAGATGCATGGTTCCCATTTCATCGACGTCAGCGCCGGCAATCGAATTGTCGGCGCGGCGCGAGCTGGTGCCTGACACAAACAGGAAGTCGCCAGCACGCTTTACATGCGGATACTTGCCGCGAGGCTTCGCCTTGCCCTCGATCACCTTGCTCTCGACTGTTCCCATGTTCGCGCTTTTAACTCGCCATCAGAGGCGAATACAAATGTTGTTCAGCTCTGAATAAAAATTCAGCGAATGCATGCCGCCTTCGCGTCCGATCCCTGAAAGTCCCACGCCACCAAACGGCGTACGCAGGTCGCGCAGGAACCAGCAATTCACCCAACTGATGCCCACATTCATCTGCTGCGCGATGCGATGGCCACGCTTTAAGTTTGTGGTCCAGATCGATGCGGCCAAACCGTACTTCGTGTCGTTCGCCATGCTGACCGCTTCCTCTTCGGTATCGAACGGAGCGAGGTGGCACACCGGCCCAAATATTTCTTCTTTCACGCACCGAGCCGATTCCGCTAACCCAGTATAGATCGTCGGTTGCACAAAGAAGCCCTTGTCCAGTTCGTTCCTGAACTGTGGCACTCCGCCTCCCGCGACGACTGTGGCGCCTTCCTCGCGAGCCAGTTTGTAGTACGAAAGCACCTTCTCGCGGTGCTGCGCTGAAATCAACGGGCCCAGATCTGTACTCTCTTCCAGGGGCGACCCCACGGCTAGACTTTCGACTTTACGCTTTAGAGCTTCGACGAACTTGTCATAGATGGCTCGTTCAACATAAACGCGCTCGGCGCACAGGCACACTTGTCCGGTATTGAGGAAAGCGGCGTCGCTGATCCCATTTACCGCTTCTTCGAAATCGCAATCGGCGAAAACGATTGCGGCATTCTTGCCGCCGAGCTCGAACGAAACCGGTTTCACCGAAGCCGCAACTGTCTTCATGATCGCGGCTCCGGTCTGCGACTCACCGGTAAAAGTCACGGCATTCACATCGGGATGCTGCGTGAGAAATTCGCCAGCTGAGTTCGGCCCGAACCCATGCACAACGTTATAAACTCCGGCAGGAATTCCCGCAGCAGCCATGGATTCTGCGAGCAGTGTGGCCGTCGCCGGAGTTTCCTCAGATGGTTTCACGACCACGGTATTGCCGCAGGCCAGAGCGGGAGCGACTTTCCAGGTCAATAACAGAAGAGGGAGATTCCACGGAGTAATGATCCCCACAACTCCAAGCGGTTTGCGCACAGCGTAGTTGAGTGCACCCTTGCCGTCCGGTGTTTCGGTCTGAAACGAATCCAGGCCCGCGGTCTTAATCAGGTCAGCGAACACGCGGAAATTTGCCGCCGCGCGCGGGACATCGAGCCTGGAAGCGAGCGCGATGGGCTTGCCAGTGTCCGCCACTTCGGCTGCGACAAACTGATCGAAACGCGCTTCGATTTCAGCGGCGACTTTATGCAGCAGCGCCGAACGGTCTCGTACGCCAAGTCTGCCCCAATCGCATCGCAGAGCTTTACGGGCCGCTCCCACTGCCATGTCGACCAGAGATTGGTCAGCCTCTGTGACCTGCGCGATCACGCTGCCGTTGGCAGGATTCACGTCGACGAACTCCCGCTTCCCGCGCACGAACTGCCCGTCAATGTAATTCAGGATGGACTTCAATTGCGAGGACCCCGCCGCATCGTAACAGCCCCGAGTCGGGCGAAGCAACGTTCGGCAGAAGCTCGTAGCAGGGCCGAGAGATCTCCCGTTGCACAGAGTGTCCTAGCCTGAGATCCTTCGCTCCGCCTGAAGAACGGCTACGCTCTGGATAACGGATCGAACATCGAACGCCATCGACCATCGAAGATGCCATCAGAAAGTTCAACATGAGCCGGCGCTCGAAAAAACGCGGGCGCTTCGGGATGACCGCTGGTGAGATTCAGATTCAAACTAAGCTACTGCCGGAAGTATTATTGGTTTCGCTCCCGCAAATATCGCTGAAGTGCATCCTGCCAGTTGGGCATGCTGATTCCATAGGACTGCAGGCTTTTTGACGAAAGAACTGAATACGCCGGACGTGGCGCCGGACGGCCCATTTGCTGGCTGCTGACCGGCTGCACTTTGGTGGCAAGTCCGGCTTGAGTTACGATCTCGCGAGCAAATTCATACCAGGAACAATCCCCAGCGTTAGTCACATGCACAATTCCGCCGGCGTGCTTGCGAGATAACTCGATGATTGCCCGCGCCAAGTCAACAGCGTAAGTTGGAGATCCGCGCTGGTCGTTCACTACGTCCAACGATGGACGACTGGCCGCCGCTTTCAAGATCGTGTCCGGAAAACATTTTCCGCCGGTCCCAAACAGCCAGGAAGTCCGCACAATGCAGCACGACGGCAACAGTTCAAGTAAAATCGTTTCCGCCTTCGCCTTCGAGCGTCCGTAAACGCTCTTCGGGTTGCGTGGATCATCTACCTCATAAGGAGAAGTTTTTTCCCCGTCGAATACGTAATCAGAACTCAAGAACAAGAGACCCGCGTTGATGTGTTTAGCGGCCTGCGCTACATTCACCGCGCCGTCGCAATTGATAGAAAACGCCAGATCAGGATGGCTTTCACAATCGTCCACGTTGGTGTAGGCAGCTGCCAACACGATCCAATCGGGCCGGATATTCTCCACTGTCGCCAGCACCTGGGTGGCCTGGCGGATATCGACATCACGCGAGCCGAGGCCGATCACCTCATCCCCGCTCCATTCGCGTACGAGCGCCTTACCCAGCAGACCGGAGGCACCAAGAATCATCGCTTTCATTTGTTCGATTTTTCCGCAGCTATTCGAAGCTCTCGGCGTGGATCAGCGCGGCGCCGCGCTGGTCCTTCGCCGACACGATGGGACCGCCTTCCAATTCCCAGTTAATCCCCAAGTCCGGATCATTCCATGCCAGGGTACGCTCGTGTTCCGGAGCATAGTAGTCGGTCGCTTTATACAGCACTTGCGCGCTCGCGGAAATTACGCGGAATCCGTGCGCGAAGCCTGCCGGAATCCAAAGCATGCGTTTGTTTTCGCCCGAGAGACGCACCGCCTCCCATCCGCCAAACGTGGGAGAACCACGGCGCAGGTCCACGGCGACATCCAACACTTCTCCTTCGACGACACGGACTAGTTTTCCCTGCGGGTGCTTGATCTGGTAATGCAGCCCGCGCAAGACATTCCGTCGCGAGCTGGAATGATTGTCCTGAACGAAGCGCTCCTGGATTCCCAACTCTCGAAATGTTTTTTCGTTGTAACTCTCGAGGAAGAACCCGCGCTCATCGGCAAACACACGGGGTTCGAGCACAATCACACCGGGTAAAGAGGTCGATATTTTTCGGATCGCTTCCATCCCTTGCTGCGTGCCTGACCGCGCACTTACCTCAGAATACCCTTTCCCGCAAGAGCTGCAGCAAGTAAGCACCGTAGCTGCTGTTCTTCATCGTGCTTGCGATCGCCTCCACGTTGGCCGCGCTTATATAGCCGTAGCGATACGCTATTTCCTCCGGACACGCCACCATCAGCCCCTGACGCTTTTCGATCGCCTGAATATAAAGAGATGCGTCGATCAACGACTCATGGGTGCCGGTATCGAGCCATGCCATACCCCGGCCCATTACCACAACTTCCAGCTGCTGTTTATTCAAATACGCCTGGTTGACATCGGTGACCTCGAGTTCCCCACGGGCGCTGGGTTTCAAGGCTTTCGCAATGTTCACCACCTGGTCATCGTAAAAATAAAGGCCGGTGACTGCGTACCGCGACTTCGGATGCTTTGGTTTCTCTTCAATACTCAATGCGCGTCCGTGGGCATCAAATTCCACGACCCCATAGCGTTCGGGATCATTCACGGGATAGGCAAACACTCGCGCTCCAAGGACTTTGCCGGCTGCCTCTCGCAGATCTTTGGCCAGATCATGCCCGTAAAAAATGTTATCTCCCAGCACCAGCGCGCAAGGACTGCCGGCGAGAAACTTTTCTCCCAGCAGGAACGCCTGCGCGATCCCCTCCGGCTTCGGTTGTGTCCGATATTGCAGACAAATTCCGTACTGGCTCCCATCCTTCAGCAGCGCCTGAAATTTGGGCGAATCTTCAGGGGTGGAAATAATAAGAATGTCGCGGATTCCCGCCAGCATCAGCGTGCACAGCGGGTAGTACACCATGGGCTTGTTGTAAACGGGCAACAGACTCTTTCCCATCACCTGGGTTACGGGATAGAGGCGAGTACCCGAACCTCCGGCGAGAATAATGCCTTTATAGCGCGTGTTCTCTGGCATGATCTATCTTCGTTCGTAGTTCTTAGTTCTTCGCTCTTCTTTTTGCTCGAACTCCGCTCCGAACTGCATGCTTGAAATTTTTGCGACTACTCCGAGTAATGCGTGGCAATCCACTGCCGATAGCTTCCGCTGATGACATCTTGCACCCAATCTTCGTTCTCAAGATACCAGCGAACCGTATTGCGCAGGCCGTTTTCAAAGGTAGCCTTGGGCCGCCATCCCAGATCGCGTTCGATCTTGCGCGCGTCCATGGCATAGCGGAGGTCGTGTCCCGGGCGGTCTTTCACAAAGCTGATCAGATCGCGGCGCGAGCCTGCTTTGCGCGGCGAGATCTCATCCACCAGATCGCAGATCGCCTCCACAATTTCAATGTTCGGCTTCTCGTTCCATCCCCCAATGTTATAGGTTTCGCCAGGACGTCCGCTTCGCAACACCGTGGCAATGGCTGCGCAGTGGTCCTCCAATAAAGCCAGTCGCGAACGTTCTTTCCGTCGCCGTAGACCGGCAGGGGCTTGCCATCTCTGGCGTTGAGGATCATCAGCGGAATCAGCTTCTCCGGAAATTGAAAACGCCCGTAATTATTCGAGCAGTTGGTGGTCAGCGTGGGAAGCCCGTAAGTATGGTGATAAGCGCGCACCAGGTGATCGGATGCGGCTTTTGACGCGGCATACGGACTATTCGGAGCGTAGGGAGTGCTTTCGCTGAATGGAGGGTCTGTGGGCCCGAGCGAACCGTACACCTCATCGGTGGAGACGTGCAGGAAACGGAACAGCTTTTGGTCTCCCTCAGGAAGTCCATTCCAATACGCTCGCGTCTCTTCCAGCAAGGCGAAGGTCCCGTCTACATTGGTGCGAATGAAATCTTCTGGGCCGCGAATCGACCGGTCGACGTGACTTTCCGCGGCGAAGTGCACGATGGCGGACGGATGATGCTTTTCCAAAAGTTGGCGGACAAGATCGCGGTCGCCAATGTCGCCGTGAACGAAAACATATCGCCGGGAGGAGGAGATGCTTTCCAGATTGCGCAGGTTCCCTGCATAGGTGAGCTTGTCCAGATTCACAATGGATGCCGATTCATCCTGCATTTGTTGCAGGATGAAA